>NZ_JBRJGR010000032.1:0-35452 GCF_053628595.1 Roseovarius sp. MBR-154 | reverse complement strand
TGGTCTGCCGCTCCTCGCCGGATCCCGACAGAAAGGTTTACATGAGGTTTACATAAGGTTGCCAAAAGGTTTACCTGACTGAAAAAGTGGGAAACTCTTGGGCGCTGAAACGGGCCAAAATGGCCCGGAAGTCACCGAAAGGTTTACCCTAAGCTTCCCCTAAGTTGACAGAATTGCCCCCGAAAATAAAAAAACCGAGTTTATGTAAACCTTTCGGACCCGGTCTGATGGCTCGGCCGCTGCCAGCATCTGATCGCCGTCCTTTGTCAGGCGACGTCGCACAGATATATGATTCGCGCAAAAGGGGATCTCTTTCCCGCGTCAGCGGGTAGGTTTCTTATCCCGCCGATTGAGGTTATCAGGACAAGGCTCCAAGCGTGATGCGTAAGCGCCGAATAATGGTGCTTCGGGCACCGCTGTGCAGCGGTCGGGCACCGGGTGGCTCGTGGCTGTTTCGGCCAAGGGTCGCGGCAGGCTCACCGACCCCTCGGATCAATCTTTCCGGGTCTGGGTGTCACGCAATATCCGCTCCACCACGCTACAGACCCGCTCCGGGTCTTCCTCATGCGCCAGATGCCCCAGACCGGGCAGCTGCGTGACCGTGCAATCGGGCAGCCGAGGGGCGGCGCGGTCTGAGACCCCGGGCGGCACCGCTAGGTCGTTCTCGCCGGTGATAAGGTGACAGGGCGTGCTGAGGCCCTCCAGCCGGTCGAGCAACCCGTCTATGTCCCATTGCGCCATCATCCGCAGCGTGCCGTCGACATGGCCACGATCCGAGATCAGCCGCGCGTAGAGCGCCAGCCCGGCGTCGTCGAGCCTGGAACCCGTACCTTCGATCAGCCGCCGCGCGCGCCGTGCGGGATCGCCGCCCATGGTAAAGATCGTGGCCGTCAGAGGGTTGAGCGCCAGCACCCGTGCCAGCAGGGGAAAGAGCCAGCCTGCGATGCCCTCGAACCGGTCAAGAGCCGCGTTGATGCCGATCACCCGCGGCGTGCTGCCGTCCGGCGCGGTGAGGCGTGTGGCAAGATCGAGCGCCACGGCGGCACCAGCGGAATGGCCGATGATGGCGCGGGGCTGCCAGCCCTCGGCCACACAAAGCGCCGCGATATCGGAGGACATCGCGCGAAGGCCGCAGCGTCGCCGGTCGCCTGCGCGGGTAAAGCCCTGCGCGGGCAGGTCGAGTGCCACGACGTGGTGATGTCGTGCCAGGCGCGGCAGAACATCGCGCCAGCTATGGGTCGAGGCCCCGGCACCGTGCAGCAGTAAAAGCGTCTCGCCGCTTCCCATTTCCTGCACGTGCCAGTCATGCGGACGGTGGCGGATGCGGCGGGAATGCGCGCGGTTGGGCCAGTCGGTTGGAATCTCGGCCCCGCCGCTCATCGTGCAGGCGTATCAAGCGCCGCATTGACCGCGCCGCTGATGCGGGTGGCATCGGCGCGGGGCAGGGCGAGGTAGCGCGCGCCGAGGTCCGTTGCAAGCTGCGCCGTTTCAGGCGCTGTGCGCGCCGAGGTGTCGAGCAGGACGGCGGGCAGGCCAAGGGCGCGCAGAAGGGCTGCGACCTCACGTGCCTCCTGCATGGCCGCCGTGCGCCCGCCGCTGCCATCGAGCGCGACATTGGCGCGCCCGTCGGTCAAGAGCGCAAGCGCCGGGTCGAGCCCGCGCCCGCGCGCCTGTGCCGCCAATGTGGCCCCGGCCAGAAGCCCCGCCGCCAGCGGCGTGCCGCCGCCGCCGGGCAGGCCCGCCAGCCGACGCTTGGCCTGCACCAGCGAGCGGGTCGGTGGCAGAAGCAACTCCGCCCCGGTGCCGCGAAAGGCGATAAGCGCCACGTGATCGCGCCGCGCATAGGCCTGCGCCAGCAGCAGTTCCACCGCGCCCTTGGCCTCGGCCAGCCGCGCCATCGCCGCCGAGCCCGAGGCATCGACGGCGAAGATCAGCAGCCGGTCGGAGCGGGTCTCGAACCGGCGCAGGCGGATGTCGGAAGGGTGGATGATCACGCACGCGGTGCCGTCGCCTTGCCGTCGCAGCGGTTGCCAAGGGGCGGCGTTGCGCAGGGTCGCGACGATGTCGATCCGCGCGCGCCCGTCGGGCTTGCCGGGGCGGGAGGGGAGGGGACGGCCGCGCCGATTGCCCTTGCGCCGCGCGCCGGCCCCGGCCCCGCGCAGGCCGCGCGCGCTGCGGGCGTTTTGCAGCCGCTCCATCAGGCCCGGCGGGATGAGGGCCGCGACCGCGTCGATCAGCATATCGTCGGGGATGCCGTCCTGCATCTCGTCGGTATCGGCGCTGTCGGTCTCGGGGTCGGGTGGCGGGGTGTCGTCGTGTGGCTCCGCCTCGTCTTCCTCCTGCGGGATCTGCGTGGCGCGATGCGCAAAGACCAGTTCCGCCGCCTCGCGCAGGTCGTCGTCGTTGGGCGTATTGCGCATGTTCAGGGCGGCCAATGCGCGGGCGGCGCGCAGTGCCAGCAGCGGCGCGCGCAGGCTGTCGATGCCGAAGCGCGCGGCAAGCGCGGTGAGCGTGGCGATATGGTCGGGGTCGATCCTGATCCCGGGCAGGCGCGCGCGGGCGGCGTCGAGATCGGCGGGCGCGGGCAGGGTCGCTTGCGCCTGATGCCAGCCGGTCGCGTCGAGATCGAGGCCGAAGGCGAGCCGCTCGATCAGCGCGTCGGGCGCGCGCTCGGTCTCCTCTGCGCCCTCGTCGAGCAGGATCAGCCCGTGCCCCGCCGCGCGGTCGAGCAGTTGCGCGAGCCGCGCGGCGAGATGCGGTTGCGTGCGCTCGGCCATCGGCAGGATCAGGCGGGCAGGCTGTGTGGCGAGCCCCTCTTGCCAGACCAGCCGCCCTTGGGCCAGCGTGGCGGCGACATCCGCGCCACCGAAGAGCGCAGTGTCGCTCAGGTCGGGATGAATACGCCGGGCGGGGCCGGGCAGGGTGGCGAGCAAGGTCTCGAACCGCTGCCGGGCCGGGCCTGCGCGCGCGCGCAGATGCACCCCGCGCAGGCCCTCGGGGTCGATGGCCAGAAGGCTGAGCGCGCGCAGCGCGCGGGCCCATGCGGCGCTGCCGCTCATCCCAGCAGGTCCTCGGTCAGGCGGATGACGCGGGTGACCGATCCGGCCTCGTCGAGAGGGTCGCGGCGCAGCCGGTGGCTGAGGGCTATGGGCGCGACGCGGCGCAGGTGGTCGCGTGTGATGGCGGCGGCCCCTTCATAAGCCGCGAGCGCGCGGGCGCTGCGCATCAGCGTCAGTTCGCCGCGCAGCCCGTCCGCGCCGAGCGCGGTGCAAAGGGTCGCGCAATCGCGCAGGATATCGTCGAGCGTGGTCACATCGGGCTTGGCCGCGCGGGCGGCAAGGATGGCGTCACGGATCGCGGCATCCTCGGCCTGCCAATGGGCGAGAAAGGCGGCGGTGTCGGTCTCATAGGCGTCGCGGCGGCGGATGATCTCGATCCGCTCCTCGATATCGGTGGGCGAGCGCACCTCGACCGAGAGACCGAACCGGTCGAGCAGTTGCGGACGTAATTCACCCTCTTCGGGGTTGCCCGAGCCCACCAGCACGAAGCGCGCCGGATGGCGGATCGAAAGCCCCTCGCGCTCGACCACGTTTTCGCCGGATTGGGCCACGTCGAGCAGCAGGTCGACGATGTGATCCTCCAGCAGGTTGACCTCGTCGATATAGAGATAGCCGCGATTGGCGCGCGCCAGAAGCCCCGGTTCGAACGCCTTTTCGCCGCGCGTGAGGGCCCGCTCGATATCGAGCGCGCCGGTCACGCGGTCCTCGGTCACGCCGAGGGGCAGATCGACCACCGGGGTGGGGCGCTCGACGATATCGCCGTCGGGGGGCGGGGCCCAGTCGGGGTTGTCCTCGGCGCGTTCGGCATTGGTTGGGCTGTTCGCAATCATGCGGATGGGCGGCAGCAGGGCGGCGAGCGCGCGCACGGCGGTGGATTTGCCGGTGCCGCGGTCGCCAAAGACAAGCACGCCGCCTAGCCCCGGCTCGATCGCGGTGAGGATCATCGCTCGTTTCATCTGGTCCTGACCGACGATGGCGGAAAACGGGTAGGGGGCTGTCATGCGGGTTCTTTCATGGTGATCGGTTGGGTGCCGTGCCAGGTTCCGCGCGTGGCGGTGACGCGGAAGCGGGCGTAAAGCTCTTCGCGGAACCAGTCGCCCTCGCGCACGGCGCTGATGGCGCGGGCATGCGGCCCGTCGGCGCGGGCGAATTGCGCCATGCTCTCGGCATCGGGCCAGATCGAGAAGGTCACCTGATGCAGCAGCGGCACCTCGCCAATGCCAATTTTGAAGGCGACGTTCGGGTCTTGGCCGATCATCGCGCTGATATCGGGCACGCGCCGCCAGAAGCGCAGCGCGCGGGCCGGGCGCACGGTGGCGCGGGTGAGCGCCGCGAGCGGGCCGGTGCCGGGATCGTCGGCAGGCCGGAAGGGATTCTCGCCTGCCCATGCGCCGCGCGCCGAGACCGGGGTGAGAAACACCGTCCAGACCTCGGCCGCGTGGCGGGCGTAGCGGCGAAAGACATCGGCCTTCGCGGTCTGGCGCAAGGCGGTGGCATGGTCGGGCCATGTGGCGAGAATCGCGTAGACCCCGGTATTGGGCACCGGGGTGAACCCCTCGCCGGTGCCCGAGCCGCAGAGCTTCCAAAAGCCGATGCCGGGCACGCGCGGCATCATCAGCCGCGCCGCGCCCATCATGGCAAAGGCCCAGAGCCGACTGACACCGGTGTCGAAGCGATGGAAACTGAGGCTGACGGTTTGTATCGGGCCGCTCCCTGTGACGATCTGTGCAGAAATAGTGACATGGTTTCAAGGCATAGAAAAGGGTGCATTCCGTGATTGTCAATTTAACTAGACACATGTAGCATGATCTCATGTTGACACGTCTGAATCCGGAAATGAGCGAAGAGGCGGCCCGGGCGAGCGCCCCGCATGCCGTTGTGATCGGGGCCGGTCTGGGCGGTCTCGCCTCGGCGATGCGGCTGGGCGCGCGGGGCTACCGGGTGAGCGTGATGGACCGGCTCGACAGCCCCGGCGGGCGTGGATCGAGCCTGATGCGCGACGGACACCGCTTCGATCTGGGGCCGACCATCGTGACCGTGCCGCAGATCTTTCGCGAGTTATGGGCCGCCTGCGGGCGCGATTTCGACGCCGATGTCGATCTGCGCGCGCTCGATCCATTCTACGAAATTCGCTGGCCCGATGGCTCGACCTTCACCGCGCGACAGGATGGTGACGCGATGCGCGCCGAGGTGGCGCGACTTTCGCCCGGTGATCTCAAGGGCTATGACGCCTTTGTGCGGGACAGTGAGGCGCGCTATTGGTTCGGGTTCGAGGATCTGGGGCGGCGGTCGATGCACCGGCTTGGCGATCTGATCAAGGTGCTGCCGAAATTCGCCTGGCTGCGCGCTGACCGGTCGGTCTATGCCCATGCGGCGCGGCGGGTCAAGGACGAGCGTCTGCGCATGGCGCTGTCGTTTCATCCGCTGTTCATCGGCGGCGATCCGTTCAACGTGACCTCGATGTATACGCTGGTCAGTCATCTCGAGAAGGAATTCGGCGTGCATTACGCCATCGGCGGCGTCGATGCCGTCGCGCGCGCCATGGGCCGCGTGATCGAGGAGCAGGGTGGGATGATCCGGCAGGGCGCGGAGGTTGACGAGATCCTGCTGAAAAAGGGTCGCGCGCGGGGCGTACGGCTGACCTCGGGCGAGATCGTGACCGCCAATATCGTGGTCTCGAACGCCGATGCGGGCCATACCTATGACCACCTGTTGCGCAACCACAAAAAGCGGCGCTGGACGCCTGCTCGACTGCGGCGCGCGCGCTGGTCGATGGGCCTGTTCGTGTGGTACTTCGGGACCAAGGGCACGGCGGAGATGTGGCGCGATGCGGGGCATCACACCATCGTCAACGGGCCACGCTACAAGGGTCTGGTGCGGGACATCTTCCGCACCGGCAAACTGGCGCAGGACATGAGCCTTTATGTGCATCGCCCTTCTGTCACCGATCCGACCGTGGCGCCCGAGGGGGATGACACGTTCTACGCGCTGAGCCCGGTGCCGCATCTGGGCCATGCAAATCCGGTGGATTGGCAGGCCGAGGCGGAACCCTATCGCCAAAAGGTACAAAAGGTTCTGGAAGAGCAGCTTTTGCCGGGTCTGGGCGATCATCTGACCGCCTCGGAGGTGTTCACGCCCGAGACCTTCCGCGACCGTTATCTCAGCCCGCATGGCACGGGCTTTTCGATCGAGCCGCGCATCCTGCAAAGCGCGTGGTTCCGGCCGCACAATGTGAGCGAAGAGGCGCAGGGGCTGTATCTGGTCGGTGCGGGCACACATCCCGGCGCGGGTTTGCCTGGGGTAATTTCAAGCGCTGAGGTGCTGGATAAATTGGTACCCGACGCCGAGACGGTGCGCGGCCGATGATTGATCCGCGCGATATGGAGCACTGCGTGGCGGCGATCCGCCACGGCTCGCGCTCGTTTCATGCCGCCTCCAAGCTTTTGCCGCGCAGCCTGCGAGACCCGGCGCTGGCGCTTTATGCCTTTTGTCGGCTGGCCGATGATGCGGTCGATCTGCAACCCAACAAATCCGAGGCCGTGCTGCGCCTGCAGGAGCGGCTTGATCTGGCCTATTCGGGGCGGCCCCAGAATGCCCCCGCCGACCGCGCCTTTGCCGCGATCATCGCCGATTTCGAGATGCCCCGCGCGCTGCCCGAGGCGCTGTTGGAGGGGCTGGCCTGGGATGCGATGGGGCGGCGGTATGCGACGCTGTCGGACCTGCGCGCCTATTCGGCGCGGGTGGCCTCTGCGGTGGGGGCGATGATGTGTGTGCTGATGCGGGTGCGTGATGGCGATGCACTGGCCCGGGCCTGCGATCTGGGCGTGGCGATGCAACTCACAAATATTGCCCGCGACGTGGGCGAGGATGCGCGCGAAGGTCGGCTCTACCTACCGTTGGAGTGGTTCGACGAGGCCGGTCTTGATCCGGAGGATTTTCTCGCCGCGCCGCACCCCTCGACGCAGATGGCGGGAATGCTGCACCGGCTGTTGCGCGAGGCGGATGATCTTTATGCGCGCTCCGAGGCCGGGATCGCGGCGCTGCCGCGTGCCTGCCGACCGGGGATTTTTGCCGCGCGGCATGTCTATGCCGGGATCGGCCATCAGGTGCGCCGGGCGGGGTACGATTCGGTGACCCGGCGGGCAATGACCAACACGCGGCAGAAACTGGGCTGGCTCAGCCTTGCGATGCTGCGGGCGGGCGCGACATATGCCATGCCGCGCTCGGCGATGATCTATGCGCGATCCCTGCCGGAATGCGCGTTTCTGGTTGAGGCCGCGGCGGCGTCCGCGCCGCAGCGTGGCGACTGGAGCGACACGCTCTATGCCACGATGGCGCAGCTCAAGGCGCGGGATGCGGGCCGGGGCTTTGTCTTGATTGATGGAGATGCGGGCGATAGATACCGGGCATGATCTGGATCTGCTTTGCGATTTTCCTGGCCGCCTGTTTCGCCGCAGGCTCTACCGGAGGGCTGTTTTCGCCCGGGGAGTGGTATGCGCGGCTGCGCAAGCCGTGGTGGACACCGCCCAACTGGTTGTTCCCGGTGGCCTGGACGTTGCTTTACGTCTGCATGGCGGCGGCGGGTGCGCGGGTCGCGGTCAGCCCGGATAATGGGATCGCGATGGCCTTCTGGGCCTTGCAGATCGCGCTCAACGGGTTGTGGACGCCGGTGTTCTTCGGGTTGAAGAAAATGCGCCTGGGGCTGATTGTGCTGAGCGGGCTGTGGCTGTCGGTTGCCGCCTCGACGGTGGCGCTATGGCAGGTGGACATGATCGCGGGGCTGTTGTTCCTGCCCTACTTGGCATGGGTCAGCGTGGCTGGTGCGCTCAACGCCTCGGTGCTGCGGCTCAACCCCGAAGAGGCGCGCTGACCGCGCGGTCTCAGCCCCCCAATTGCGCGATTTCCCGACGAATGTCGCTGCGCCGACTGGCCATGGCCCCGAGAGGGTCCATCTCGGGGTCGAGTGCGAGCATCTCTGCAAGGACGGCATCGGCAGCGCGCAGTTTTTCCACCGTGCCGCGCCTCGCCGTGCCCATGCGCATCTCGGCAAGGGCGCTTTCATGCAGCGCCGTGCCCCGCACCGCGAGGGCCGCGGCGCGGTCGGAGCCGCTGAGGTCCGAGGCAAGCGTGGCCGCGACCTGCGCCGCTTCGTCGTAACGCCCGCCACGCAGCAATGCGTGGGCGTATTCCAGCCGCAGACGCGGTTCTAGCGGTCCGGCATTCAGCAAGAGGGCGCCATAGCTGCGGATCGCGCTATCGTAATTGCCCGCCTCCAGCGCCTTACGCGCGGTGCTGTACTTGCGCTGGAATTCCGTGCCCTCGCTGACCACGCCGGGCTCACACGCCGCCAGTGGGATCGAAAATACCGCCGCGATCAACAACTTGCCTGTGAACTTCATTCTCGAAACCTGTCCCGTGCCTTTTTTCACGCTTCTATCACGCCGCTGTGAGAGCGAGCCATGAAAAAACTCGGACACCTGTAAAAATTGCATCGCTGAGGCATTCCTGCGTCGGGTGCGGTTTACCGTAGCACGCCGGGTTCAAATCAGGTAACATCGCCGTGAGCAGAAATTTGGAACGGCGGCAGCGCCGTTATCGCGGGCAATCCATGTCACATGACGATAGTATTGAATCGTAACATGAAATTCTGTCGAGCATTTGTGCTTATCCTCGGGCTGTGGGTGGCCAGCGCGCTGCCGGTGCAGGCTCAGGTGTCGCTTGATCTGCGGGATGCGAGCCTGCGGGATTTCGTGCAGATCGTCGCGCAGTCGACGGGTCGCAACTTCATCCTCGACGACCGGGTGCAGGGCAGCGTCACCGTGGTCGCGCCGAACGAGGTGTCACCGTCGGCGATCTACGAGATTTTTCTCAACGTGCTTGAACTCAACCGTTTGACCATCGTCGAGGGCGACACCACCGACCGGATCGTTCCGATCGACGTGGCGCGCGAACTGGCCCCCGGTCAGGATCGCGCAAAGCTTGGCGGCGATTTCGAGACCCGGGTGATCGCGGTGCGCAACAGCCCGGTGGACGAGATCGCCGAGGTCATCCGCCCGCTTCTGCCCGGCGAGGCGGTGCTGTCGGTGGTGCCGGAATCGGGCCTGATGATCCTGTCCGACCGGCGCGAGAATTTTCAGCGCATCGTGCAGCTTGTCGACAGGCTCGATACGCCCAGCCGAAACTCGATCGAGACGATCCCCTTGCGCAACGGCAAGGCCGCGGAAATGTTGGGTGTTATCAATGCGTTGTCGATCACGCCTCAAGGGTCGAGTCTGTCGGCCGATCCGCGCTCCAACGCGCTGATCGTGTCGGGAACGCCGGAATTCCGCGACCGGGTGCGCAATGTCGTGGCGCAGCTGGACAAGCCGCAGCGCAGCCTCTCGACCGAGGTGGTGCGCCTCAACTATTCCGATGCGGAGGATCTCGCGGATGTCATCCGCCAGAGTTTTGGCGGGCAGACGGCACCTGCCGGGGGCGACGGTACGGCCCCCGCAACGGCCGGGAACGGTATCACCATCGTGGCCGAGAAGCAGCAGAACGCCTTGATCATCACCGGCCCCTCGGACAGGATCAGTTCGATCGTCGCGGCGGTTCACGGGCTGGATCAACGGCCCGATCAGGTTCTGATCGAGGCGGTGATTTTTGAGCTGTCGGTCGAAAGTTTCTCCGATTTGTCCGTGCAGTTCGGCGGTGTCATCGAGGATGCGACCGTGGGCGGAGTCGAATTCGCGCTCAGCGGACGGCCCACGCTGACCAGCCTAGTGACCACCGTGCTCAGCGGCGCGGAACCTCTGGGGGGTGGCACCGGGGGCAGTATCGCGGCGTTTGATCGCAGCGGCATCGGCGGATTTCTGGCAGCACTCGCCTCCGAGTCCTCGACCAAGCTGCTGTCGACCCCGTCGATCCTGACGCTGAACAACCGTGAGGCCGAGATCATTGTGGCGCAGAACGTGCCCTTCGTGACAGGCAGTTTCGCGACGGTGGGGGACAGCGCGATCCCCGACCAGCCCTTTCAGACCATCCAGCGGCAGGATGTCGGCCTCACGCTGACCGTGACGCCGCAAATCACTCGGGACAAGACCGTGCGGCTGGAGTTGCGGCAGGAAGTGTCGAACCTGACCAATTCCGCCTCTGCCGCCGGAAGCGAGATCACCGCCAAACGCGAGCTGTCGACCAATGTTCTGGTCCGCGACGGCAATGTGATCATGCTGGGCGGCCTGCTCGAGAACGGGTCAGGCTCGGTCAACCAGCGGGTGCCGGGGCTGAGTGAGCTGCCTTTGCTTGGGCGTCTGTTCAAGGGGCGCTCGGTCTCGCAGAACCAGCGGATCCTGCTGATCATGCTGCGGCCGCGCATCCTGTCGACCGATGACGAGGCGCGCGCGCTGAGCCGCAAGCTGGCGCGCGAGGCCAAGCGCGCCGCCGAGCTTATCGCGCCCGCCGATGACGGCACCTATCCGCGCGTGCCCGATTCCGGCTTTCCCTTCGACGGGGCCAATCTGAACCAGCCGTTTGATGCGGATTTCATCGACCGGGCGGCGCGTGAGCGGCGGTTTCCGCCGCTGCCGTCGCGGCTGAGTTTCTCGGATCGCTGACATGGCCACGCCGCTCTTGCCTTTTACGATGGCCCGCGATGCGCAGGTTCTGGTCGAGGGCGGGCGGTTGCTGGCAGGGCCGAAGGCGACCACGCTCGGTCTGCGTGAGGCGCGGCGGCGCGCCGGTGCTCCGCTGCGACTGGAGCGGGTGGCGACCGAGGCGTTCGAGGCGCAACTGGCCGCGCTTTATCAGGATGGCAGCGGCACCGAGAGCGACGAGGATGGATTTACCTTCGATCTCGAAGAGGGATCAGGCGGCGGGCGCGGCCCGCGTGACCTGCTTGAGGATGGCGAAGAGGCCCCGGTCATTCAGCTGGTGAACCAGCTTTTGCGCCGGGCCGTGCGGGCGGGGGCGTCGGACCTGCATGTCGAGCCGCATGAGACCGGGCTGCGGGCGCGGATGCGGGTAGATGGCATGCTGCAATCGGTGCTTGATCGTAAGGATCTGCCGGTGCGTCGGGTCGTCTCGCGCCTTAAGGTCATGGCGGGGCTCGATATTTCCGAGACACGCCTGCCGCAGGACGGCCATATCGCGCTGCGCCTCGGCGGGCGGGCCATCGACGTGCGGGTCTCGACCCTGCCGGGCAATTACGGCGAGCGGGTGGTGATGCGGGTGCTGGACCGGTCGGCGGGTCTCATGCCGCTCGAACAGCTTGGCCTGCGCGCGGATCAGGTGGCGGTGCTGCACCGCATGGCGGAGCGGCCCAACGGAATCATCCTTGCAACCGGGCCCACCGGCTCGGGCAAGACGACGACGCTTTATTCGCTGCTGCAACTGGCCAATGACGAGATCCGCAACATCCTGACCACAGAGGACCCGATCGAATATGACCTGCCCGGCATAAGCCAGAGCCAGATCAACGCCGAGATCGGGATGACCTTTGCCGCCGGGTTGCGCGCAGCCTTGCGGCAGGACCCCGACATAATCCTCGTGGGCGAGATCCGCGACCACGAGACGGCAAGCGTGGCCGCGCAAGCCTCGCTCACCGGGCATCTGGTGTTTTCGTCGCTGCATGCCAACGGATCGGTGGGCGCGGTCGTGCGTCTGCGCGATCTTGGGCTTGACGATTTCCTCATCGCCTCGACCCTGCGCGGCGTGATTGCGCAACGGCTCTTGCGCAAGCTCTGCACCTCCTGTCGCGCGCCGGTGGCACCGGATGACCACGCGCTACGGCATTTCCAGATGGCCGGGGTCGACGCGCCCGTGCAGCATTACGAGGCGCGCGGCTGCGATCTGTGCAACAATACCGGCTATGCGGGACGGGTGGGGGTGTTCGAGATCCTCGACGTGTCCGAGGAATTGCGCGCCGCGATTGATGCAGGGTCGTCCGAGACCGAGATGAAGCGCGTTGCCGTGGCCCCCGATCAGACACTCTTTGGCCAGTCGCTTTATCAGGTGGCCGCAGGCAAGACGAGCCTTGCCGAGGCGCTGCGCGTGGTGGGCGACGCGCTGTGAGGGCGTTCAGCTACACCGCCTTTACCGCCGAAGGGGCCAAGAAACGCGGCACGCTGGTGGCCGAGAGCGAGGCGCAGGCCGCTGATATCCTGCGCGGGCAGGGGCTGTTTGCGGAGGACATCACCGCCAAGCGGCAGGGAACGGGGATCACGCTGACGCGCTCGCGGCGCACAAGGCTCAATGCCGATATGCGCGCGGTCTTTACCCGGCAGATGGCGGTGCTCTTGTCGTCGGACCTCTCTGCCGAAATGGCGCTCGAGACGATCCGCTCCTCGGGCACCTCGCCGGTGATCGAGGCGGCGGCGGCCGAGGCCAAGGCGGCGCTGATGGACGGGCAACCGCTCTCGACCTCGCTCGACATGGCGAATGCGGGCTTTCCACGCTTCTTCATCGCGGCGGTGCGCGCGGGCGAGACCTCGGGCGATGTGGCGGCGGTCTTCGAGGGGTTGGCGGATTACCTCGAAAGCGTTGGCACGGACCGCGCACAACTGGCCACGGCGTTGATTTATCCCGCTTTCGTCGCCGCTGTGTCGCTTCTGGTCTGCGGTATCCTGATGGTCAATGTGGCCCCTGAAATTGCCGCGATGTTCGCGGTCACGGGGCGGCCTTTACCGCCGCTCACCCAATTCGTCATGGGGGTGAGCGATTGGGTGCAGGCGCATTGGATCGCGCTGTTGATCGGGATCGCGGGCGCGATTTTTGGCCTGACCTTCGCGCTGCGTATTCCTTCCGTGCGTGACCGCTGGCACGGCATGGCGCTGCGCCTGCCGGTCATCGGGCGGCTCTTGCGGCTGTCGGCGGCAGCGCAATATCTGCGCACGCTGGCGCTGGTCATCTCCAGCCGTCAGACGGTGGTCGATGCCGTGACCTCGGCAAGCGACGTGCTGGTGATCCGCCGGTTTCGCGATGAGGCACTCGATCTGGCCGAGGCCGTGCGCTCGGGCGAGAGTCTGAGCCAGGGGCTGGTGCGGATGAGCCTTATTCCCCCCGTCTGCCGCCAACTGATTGATGCCGGTGAGAAATCCGCGCGGCTGGGGCGGATGACCGAACGCGCGGCGGTGCTGGTCGAGACATGGCTCACCAATGAGCGCAAGCGTGTGTCGGCGCTGATTGACCCGTTCCTGATGATGGTGGTGGGCGGGCTGGTGCTGGTGATCGTGCTGGCGATCCTCTTGCCGATCTTCGATCTGCAAGCCTCGGTGGGTTAACCGACGCGGTAGGGCAGCACACCGCGTTCGTCCGGGGTGACCTGAAGCCGCCGTTCCAAGGGGGGCACCGAGCGTTGGTGACATTCCGTGCGCTCGCAAATGCGGCAGGAAATCCCGATGGGCTCGAACGCGCGGGCATTGGTCACGTCGAGATCGTCGCCATAGACCAGATCACCCGCATGCTTGACCTCGCATCCAAGCGCGATGGCGAAGCGGCGCACCGGCGCCCCGAAACTGCCGCCCGGTTTGCTGACATCGCGGGCGAGGCTGATATAGCGCACCCCGTCCGGCGTCTCGGCCAGTTGCCGCAGGAAGCGGCCCGGTGTTTCAAACGCGCGGTGCACGTTCCAGAGCGGGCAGGCCCCGCCGAACCGCGCGAATTGCAGGCGTGTGGCGGAATGGCGCTTGGTGATCGTGCCCGCCTGATCGACGCGGACAAAGAAGAACGGGATGCCCTTGGCCCCGGGGCGCTGCAGGGTCGAGAGGCGGTGACAGACCTGCTCGACAGAGGCCCCGAACCGCATGGCGAGGATTTCGAGATCGTGGCGCACCTCTTGGGCGGCGGCGAGAAACCGACCGTAGGGCATGAGTGCCGCTCCCGCGAAATAGTTGGCCAGCCCGATCTTGGCGATTGCTCGCGCGCCGTCGGACTGGAACCGGGCGAAATCGAGCGTGGCCTCCAGCAGTTGATCCTGCGTCAGAAGTGCGAGTTGCAGCAAAAGCTGAAAGCGCCGGGTCTCGGGCGCGGCGCGGGTCGACAGCGTCAGCAGCCCGGTGGACCGGTCGTAATGGCGCAGGGTGGGCGTATCGGCTTCGGTCACGGTGACGCCAATGTCCTTGAGGCGGCGCAGGGCCAATGTCTCGATCTCGGCGCGCGCGCCCCCCTCGGCAAAGCGTTCGGCGGCGTGATCCACCGCGTCGATGTAGTTGTCGCAGTAGTGAAAGAAATCGCGCACCTCGTCCCAGGCGCTGGTCAGACCGCGCGCATCCTCGCGGCCCAATGCCTCGTCAAGCGAGGCCAGCCGTTCATGGGTCTGGCGATAGGCGCTGTGCAGTTCGAGAAAGGCGCGCGCGAGGGCCGGGGCATTCGAGGCGGTGAGCCGCAGATCGGCCAAGGGGGGCGGATCGCCGAAGACCGGATCGGCCAGCGCCTCGCGCATGTCGCTGACCAGCCGTTCGGCATCGCCGGTGCTGAGTTCGGTGACGTCAAAGCCGAATTCCTGCGCCAGCGCCAGAACCACCGTGGTGGACACCGGGCGGTTGTTGTTCTCCATCTGGTTGAGATAGGGCAGGGACACGCCCAGCTTGGCCGCGAAATCCTTTTGCGTGAGATTGAGCCGCTGCCGCGTCTCGCGCAGCTTGGCCCCGGCATAGAGTTTCTGTGTCGCCATGAACGCCCCGGCTGTTTGCTGATTAGCTAAACGGAACAGTAGGTTTGCAAAGTGATTTGGGCAAGCGAAAGGCGCGTGGCGCTCGGCACGGCGCAAGTTTCTCGGAGAGGTTTGTTAGAGACGCTCAACGAACGAAAATGCAGGGGAGTTTTCTAACGTATATTCATGAATCCAAGGTCATGCGCCAATCTTCGGCCCCAGGCACATCAGCGGTTCGCTGGATTTCTCGACCTCGTAAAGCTCTGTCATGGCGGTGTCGCTGGCAAAGCGCGCGATCAATCCGCTGCCTGTGCGCTCAAAGCTCCAGCATTGCGGATCGGGCCGATTCTCGTAGACGAAGCAAATCAGGTCGTCTTGCTCGTACCAGTATCCTTCCTGACATTCGCCATCGAGGAAGGACCAGCGCACGCGGCGATCGTCGAGATATTCCTCACCGCCATAGGCCGCCCCGCCCGCACCGTAATAGAAGGTGTGACCGCGGGTATAGGCGTCGAATTCGGCGGCGCTCATCTGCGCGTGGACCGGGGTGCCGAGGGCGGCGATGAGGATCAGGGCTCGCATGGCGTCAGCTTGCCAGATCGCGCGGCACCTCGCCAGAGGAAACCTGCCCGCGCCAGCGTGCGGCGTGCGGGTCCATGATCCGTCGCCAGAGCGGCGGTACCAGTGCGATCACCGCCATCACCGGCAGGGAGTGCGGCAACACCGGCATTTGCCCAGGGTCCAGTTGCAGCGCAGGATAGGGGCGCTGCGGGGAGATGTGGTGATCGGAATGGCGCGGCGCGTTCAGCGTCATCGCCGAGGAATACCAATGCGGTGCGTTCCACGAATGCTGCGGACCGACCGGTTCCTTGCGGCCGTTCGGCCCCACGGTACGGCGCAGCCCGTAATGCTGCACGTAATCCGACAGCAGGATCTGGATCTGGGCATAGCCTGCGATAAGAAGAAGCGCCGCAAGACCGCGCCAGCCGAATACTGCGCCCGAGGTCAGAAGCAAGGCCACCGCGCCCCCCACGTATAACGCGTAGGGATGATGCCATGCCGCGCGCGCCATGTGCCGCCGTGTCTCGGCCCGAAGCCCGGCGCGGAAGGCACCCGGCCAGGCCCGTGCCATGTAGCGATAGAACCCCTCGCGGGGACGCGCGCTGCTCGGGTCGTCGGCGCTGGCCACGTGGGTGTGATGGACATGCAGATGCGCGCTTGCGTGATGGCCGAAGAGCAGCGAGGTATAGATCAGCCGCCCCAGCCGCCGCTTGCCCCGCCCGGCGCGGTGGATCAACTCGTGCGCGACCGGATGCGCGATCTGTCCGCTCACGAGACCTGCGGCGATGGCAAGCAAGACCTTCTCCGTCAGGTCCAGCCCGCTGTCACCTGCGACCCCCCAGAGCGCGAGGACCAGCACGCCGAAATGCATCAGCCCCAGCACGATCAGCAGTCGGTCCGCCGCCGGAAACTCTGCCTCAGGGTCGGGATTCGGGCGTTGCAGGGCGATCAACCGGTCGAACGCGAAGACCAGCACGGTCACATAGCCCACGGCCAGCCAGCCCCACACCCCGCCCCAAATCGCGGCGAGCGCGAGGAGAAGCATCGGCAGGCTGGTGGCAATGGCAAAAAGCGGCATAGGCTCGGCTCGGTGGTCCTGTCTGAAGCTTGTGTCATCATGAACTTGGCATTTGCGGCGCCCAGAGGGCAAGACCGGCAGGATTTCGTGATATTCCCCGCCTGGAACGCATCTGAAGGGGCAATTGTCGTTTTTGATACCGCAGGGCGCGAAGGTGGACGCTATCCAGTACCTTGACACAAGGGAGGATGAGCACATGGCACTGGATGAGCGCAAAGGCGTCTGGAAATCGGGCAAGGGCAAAGGTCGGCACACGCCCAAGGGGCGCCAGCTTGAGGATCAGGCATGGGAGGACGTGCGCGCGCTGTTGGGCGATGGGCCGCGGCGGCGCGATCTGCTGATCGAGTATCTGCATCTCATTCAGGACCAGTACGGCCATCTGTCTGCCGCGCATCTGAGAGCATTGGCCGAGGAATTGCGCATCGCGCAGGCCGAGGTTTACGAGGTCGCGACCTTCTACGCGCATTTCGACGTGGTCAAGGAAGACGAGACGCCGCCGCCCGCGCTGACCATCCGGGTCTGCGATTCGCTCAGCTGTGAACTGGCGGGGGCGCAGGCGCTCAAGGCGGCGCTGGAAGAGGGACTGGATCCGGCTGAGGTGCGCGTGCTGCGGGCGCCCTGCATGGGCCGCTGCGATACCGCACCGGTGCTGGAACTGGGCCACAACCACATCGACCACGCCACGCCGGAAAAGGTGCAGGCGGCGATTTCGGCAGGGGATACCCATGCACATCTCCCGAATTATCAAGAGTTTGGCGCCTATAGCTCTTCCGGTGGCTACAGCAAGCTTGCCGAACTGCGCGCGGGCGGCGATTTCGAGACCGTGCAACAGACCCTGCTTGATTCAGGGCTGCGCGGTCTTGGTGGTGCGGGCTTTCCGTCGGGCAAGAAATGGGGCTTCGTGCGCGCCGAAAAGGGCCCGCGCTATCTGGCCGTGAACGGCGACGAGGGCGAGCCGGGGACGTTCAAGGACCGCTACTATCTGGAGCGTGAACCGCATGTCTTCCTCGAAGGCATGCTGATTGCTGCATGGGCGGTGGAGGCCCAACGCTGCTTTATCTACATGCGCGATGAATACCCCGCCGTGCTTGAAATCCTGCTGCGCGAGATCAAGGCACTGGAGGACGAGGCCATCGTCCCAGAGGGCTATATCGAACTGCGTCGCGGAGCAGGCGCCTATATCTGCGGCGAAGAATCGGCGATGATCGAATCGATCGAGGGCAAGCGCGGGTTGCCGCGTCACCGTCCGCCGTTCGTGGCTCAGGTCGGCATCTTTAATCGCCCCACGCTCGTCAACAACGTCGAGACGCTCTACTGGGTTACGCGGGTGCTGCGTGAGGGCGGCGAGATCCTGTCAGGCGTCGAAAGGAACGGGCGCAAGGGGCTGCGCTCCTATTCGGTTTCGGGGCGGGTGAACAACCCGGGCGTGCATCTGCTGCCCGCAGGTTCCACAATCATCGACATCATCGAGGCTGCGGGCGGCATGCTCGACGGCCACACGTTCAAGGCCTATCAGCCGGGCGGGCCGTCCTCGGGTCTGCTGCCTGCGTCGATGGATGACGTGCCGCTCGATTTCGACACGTTGCAGCCGCATGGCACCTTCATCGGCTCGGCGGCCGTAGTGGTCCTGTCGGATCACGACCGCGCGCGCGATGCCGCGCTCAACATGCTGCGGTTCTTCGAGGATGAAAGCTGCGGGCAATGCACGCCCTGCCGGGTGGGCTGTGAAAAGGCGGTCAAGCTGATGCAGGCCGACACCTGGGATCAGCCGCTTCTGGCGGAGTTGTGCACGGCGATGGCCGATGCGTCGATCTGTGGTCTCGGTCAGGCCGCGCCGAACCCGATTCGCCTGACGATGAAGCACTTCGCCGACGAAATCTGAGGCAGGCGCGGTCTTCCATATCCCACCGATCCGCATTAGGTCAGGGGTGACACGCGGATCGGAGGGCGCATGGCGTTTTTCTCGAAACTCAAGGAACGGCTGTTCAAATCCTCGTCCAGACTGGACGAGGGGCTGGAAGCCATTGTCGAAGATGGCGGCGAGCCGGAGACGCCGCCCCGCCCCGAGCCTGAGACCCCGATGCCGCCCAGGCCCGAGCCCGAGCCGCAGCCGGAGCCGCCCGTCATCCCGCCGCGGCCGGATGAGACCCCGCCTCCGACCCCGGTGGAGCAGCCGGTCGAGCGACCGCAGGAGGTGCCGCCACCGCCGCCCGAGGCGGTGGCAACGCCCGCCCCGATGGAACTTCCCGATGACCTGCCCGCCGCTGCCCCGCGCGCGGGCTTTTTGGGTCGGCTTCTGGGGCGCGGCGAGGAGCGTGTCGTCACCCGTCGTGTGCTTGACGATGACATGCTGGAGAGCCTCGAAGAGCTGCTGATCACCGCCGACATGGGGGTCGAGACGGCGATGCGCGTGACCGCCAACATGGCCGAGGGGCGCATGGGCAAACGGCTGTCTTCGCAGGAAATCAAGGAGTTGCTGGCGCATGAGATCGCCCGGATCATGGAGCCGGTGGCGCGCCCGATGCCGATCTATGCCAAGCGACCGCAGGTGGTGCTGGTGGTCGGCGTCAATGGCTCGGGCAAGACCACGACCATCGGCAAGTTGGCCAGCCAGTTCAAGGCCGCCGGGAAATCCGTGGTGATCGCAGCAGGCGACACATTTCGCGCCGCAGCCGTTGAACAGTTGCAGATCTGGGGCGACCGCGCGGGTGTGCCGGTGTTGACCGCGCCCGAGGGATCGGACCCCGCAAGCCTTGCCTTTGACGCCATGACCAAGGCGGAGGCCGATGGCGCGGACCTTCTGATGATCGACACGGCGGGACGGTTGCAGAATCGCGCCGATCTGATGGAAGAGCTGTCCAAGATCGTGCGCGTGATCCGCAAGAAGGACCCTGACGCGCCGCATAACACGCTGCTGGTGCTCGATGCCACGACCGGGCAGAATGCGCTGAGCCAGGTGGAGATTTTCCAGAAACTCGCGGATGTCTCGGGCCTGGTGATGACCAAGCTCGACGGCACGGCGCGGGGCGGTGTTCTGGTGGCGCTTGCCGACAAGTTCGGCTTGCCTATCCATGCCATCGGCGTCGGCGAGCAGATCGACGATCTTGCGCCTTTTGATCCTGAGGAGTTTGCCGCGGCGCTGACGGGTCTTGATGCGCAATGACGGCCATTGCGGTTGCGCGTCCGGCTATTCTCGCTCTACCAACCGCAGCACATACAACACCACGAGCACGATCCCGGTCGCCATCGCGGCGAGCGGCATCTGCCCCGAGCCGCAGGCCAGCCCGATCGCGCCTGCCAGCCACATCGAGGCGCCGGTGGTGATGTTGTGGACCTCGCCGCCCGAGGAAAAGATGATCCCGGCGGCCAGAAAGGCGACGCCTGCGGTCACCGCCTCGATCAGGCGCAGGGGATCGACCCGCAGCGCATCCTCGGCCCCGAAGGGCAGGGCCGCAAGTTGCTGGCTGACCAGAATGAAAAGACAGGCCGCCATCGATACCAGCATATGCGTGCGCAGGCCCGCCGGCTTGCGTTTGCTTTCGCGTTCGGCCCCGATCACCGCGCCGAGGGCGAGCGCCGCCATAAGCCGGGTGCCGGCAACGAGCGGCGGCACGGCGCTGAATGTCCCCGAGAGTTCCTTGATTATGGTGTCTATCACATGCTGTTCCATGCCGTCCTTCCTTCGATCTGGCGGTGAGTTTAGCATGGCCGGCGGAGATGATGCGAGGCGGTCTGCATGAGCGATTGGCTAATTTCCATGGAGGGCACCGAGGCGGGCCGTCACCTTGCCATGGTGCTGGCACTTGCGGCGGCCTTCCTGCACGCGGTCTTTGGCGCGTTGCAGAAGGGGCGGCATGATCCATGGCTGAGCCGGGGGGCGATCGACCTCAGTTATTGCCTCATGGCCGCGCCCTTCGCGCTCTTCGTCGTGCCCTGGCCCGAGGCGCATATGTGGCCGATCTTCGCCGGAGCCGTCGTCATCCATATCGGCTACAAGATTCTGCAGGCGATGGCCTATACCAAGGGCGCCTATACGGTCGTCTACCCGGTGGTGCGCGGCACCGGGCCGCTGTTTACGGTGATCGGGGCCTGGCTGATTTTCGGCGAGTTGTTCACGCCGGTGCAATGGGCGGGGGTGGCGGTGCTGCTCTGTGGTATCTATGGCCTCGCGGTCTATAACCTGCGCACGCTGACGCTGGATCGTGAGACCATGCCGCTGGCGCTTGGCCTCGCGGTGGCGACAGGGCTGTTCGTGGCGCTTTATACGACCTATGACGCTTATGGCATCCGCGCGGCGGCTGATCCTTTCACCTTTCTGGCGTGGTTCTTCTTTCTCGACGGGATGAGCATCCTGCCGATTGCCGGGCTGCGCTGGCGCAACATGGTGGCGCGGCCCGCGATTGGCCCGCTTGCATTACGCGGCGTGGCCGGCGGGCTGGTGGCGTTCTTTTCCTTCGGGTCGATCATGCTGGCCACGCGGCTCGACAAGGTGGGCGAGGCGGCGGTGCTGCGCGAGACCTCTACGGTCTTTGCTGCCCTCATCGGCTGGCTGGTGCTCAAGGAGACCGTGGGGCCGCGACGGATCGCGCTCATGGGGTTGATTGCCACCGGGGCGGTCATAGTTGAATTCGGCGGATGAACGCGCGACAAGCGGGTTCGACAACAGGCAAGGCGCGTGCGATGACTGAGAAAACTCCGCCCAAATGGGCCAAACCGGTTCTGGAATTCGGGCCGTTGCTGGTGTTCTTCGCCGCCTACTTGTGGCTCAAGGAGCGCATATTCACGATTGGCGGCGTCGACTATGACGGCTTCATCGTCGTCACCGCCGGGTTCATCCCGATCTTTCTGATCTCGATGGCGCTGTTGTGGAAGCTGACGGGCCACCTGTCGCGGATGCAGATCGTCACCGCCGTGCTGATCGTCGTCTTCGGCGGGCTCAGCGTGTGGTTCAACGATCCGCGCTTTTTCAAGATGAAGCCGACGATGATCTATCTGCTCTTTGGCGGGGTTTTGGGCATTGGCCTCTGGCGCGGGCAATCCTGGTTGCAGGTCGTGATGGAGGGGGTGATGCCGCTGACCGATCGGGGCTGGATGATCCTGACGCGGCGGCTGATGTTGTTCTTCTTCGGCCTGGCCGTGTTGAACGAGGTGATCTGGCGCACCCAGAGCGAGGAAATATGGGTCTATTTCAAGACCTTTGGTCTGACGGCGGCGATCTTTGTCTTCTTCATGACGCAAGGCAGCCTGTTTCGCGATCACGGCACCGAAGAGGACGACAAGGGGGCGTGAGGGAGTTGGCCTGAAGTGGATCTTGGCACCTTCGGTGCGTTTCGCGCGGAATGCGGCGAACCACTGCTCCACGCCAAAACCACCGCCAGGCTTCTCATTTCTTCGCCGTCGGATCGCGTCGTTTGTCAGCATGGAGCGCACGGCCCCGCTGGACCCCGTCTCGTGCCCCGACCGTGTCCAGCCAGCGCGCGAAATGCGGCTTGTCGTCGAGTGTCTGTTGCTGCCCTTCCCAGAGCGAACACCAGCCCCAGAGCGCCATGTCGGCGATGGAATAGAAATCGCCCGCCACATATTCGGTCTCGGCCAGCCGCCGATCCAGCACGCCATAAAGCCGTGCCACCTCGTCGCGGTAACGGTCCTTGGCGTAGGGTATGTCGTCCTTGGCGAATTTCAGGAAATGATGCGCCTGTCCCGCCATCGGCCCGACCCCGCCCATCTGCCACATGAGCCATTCCTCGACCGCTATGCGCTCGCGCTCTGTCTCGCCGTAAAACCGCCCGGTCTTGCGCGCCAGATATTGCAGGATCGCGCCGGATTCGAAGATGTTGATCGGGGTGCCGCCCGGCCCTTCGGGATCGGTGATTGCCGGAATGCGGTTATTGGGCGAAACCGCCAGAAAATCGGGGGCGTGCTGTTCGCCCGCACCGATATTGATCAGGTGACACCGATAGGGCAGCCCCATCTCCTCAAGCGCGATGGAGACTTTCCATCCGTTCGGTGTGGGCCAGTAATAAAGGTCGATCGGGGCCTGCATTGCGTCCTCCTGCGGGGTCTTTCAGCGGCTCAGGATGACAGTTTTCGCCCCGATGGCAAGGGCAGGCGGATTTCCGGTACCGGCAGAAGGCGCGACCAGCGCGGAGCAGGCTGTTCGGGCAGGGTGGCGCGCAGTTGCGCGAGCGAGAGCGTGTCGGCCTCGCGCAAGAGTCGTTGATACATCGCGAATACCCCGGGCCGGGTATAGGGCGACCAATGGCAGATCCGCGCTGTGGGATCGCCGATCTCAAAGCCAGCGAGTCGTAACACAGCAAGTGTCTCGGGGTGGTCCAGTTGCAGGTTGAGCACCTTGGGCCCGCCCGGCAGGGCCAGCCCGAGGCTGCGGTCGTCGCGCGCGGGCGTCGGGATCAGACATTCAAGGAGGAAATCGTAGAAATCGTTCTCGCGGCTGGTGACATTGATCAGTTCCGTACTGCGCCCGGCGGGGGTGGCGAGCGCCTCGGCGGCGCGGCCCGCGAATTCCGCCCCTGCGAGCAGGATCAGCCGTCCGAGCGCCGCCTCGGGCAGATGTGGCAGCGCGCAAAGCAGAACACGCGCGCCAAGCGAATGCGCGAGGGCGTGGATCGGACGGTGGGGCGCGTGCCTGCGGATCAGGCTGACAAGCTGCGCCAGCCGTTCACCTGCGCGCGCGGCTTCCGCATAGGCCCGCCATAGCGTGCCGCGCGCATGCCAGCCAAAGCCGATGCCAAGCCCCTCATCCGCCTGTCCCTCGCCGACCCCCAGACCACGCGGCCAGCTGACCACCTTGAAGCATTCGCGTTGTGGCGTTAGCGAGAAAATGTGGCGGTGCGGGCATTCTCGGGCGTGGCCGGGGGCGTATTTGTAGCCATGCAGCATGACGATCACAGGGCCATCTCCTGCCAGCAGACCCGGTAACGCCTGATCAAGCCTGCCCGGCTGACCGTGCAAGTCGGGGCCATCCCGTCCGGCGTTGACATGAATGAGCGGCATGTCCCTGACCCCCACTATATCTTGTGGATGGGATGTAGGGGTGACATACGAAGACAGGGTGACGTTTCCGTTAAACCTGCGTGACAGTGTTGACGAAACCCGCCCGCAGGAGTAATCGGCATCCGTGGCGATTTGTTACCGGATTGCGGGCCACGTTAAACACATCCGCTAAAAGGTCAGGAGAAAGCCCCCTTTCGCTTGACCGCGTCGGGGCTTTTTTTATGGGCGAACGCGCCCGGAGGACGGGATATGAGCGACAATTGGCAGAAACGCACCAGGCTGGTGCATGGCGGCACGCGGCGCAGCCAGTGGGGCGAGGTGAGCGAGGCGATCTTTCTCACGCAAGGCTTTGTCTACGAGAGTGCCGAGGCGGCCGAGGCGCGGTTCATAAAGGCCGGTGACGACGAGTTCATCTATGCCCGCTATGGCAACCCGACGGTTGCGATGTTCGAGGACCGGATTGCCGGTCTTGAAGGCACCGAGGACGGCTTCGCCACGGCAAGCGGCATGGCGGCGGTGTCGGGCGCGCTGACGTCGATGCTGCGGGCGGGCGATCACGTTGTTTCGGCGCGGGCGCTCTTTGGCTCGTGTCTCTATGTGCTGGAAGAGGTGCTGACGCGGTTCGGCGTCGAGGTCACCTTCGTGGACGGCACCGATCTCGAGCAATGGCGCGCTGCGATTCGCCCAGGCACCAAGGCGGTCTTCTTCGAGACGATTTCCAACCCGACGCTCGATGTGGTCGATATCCGCGCGGTGGCCGATCTGGCCCATGCGTCAGGCGCGATGGTGCTCGTCGACAATGTCTTTGCCACGCCGGTCTTTTCCCGCGCGGTGGAACAGGGGGCGGATGTGGTGATCTACTCCGCGACCAAGCATATCGACGGGCAGGGGCGCACGCTTGGCGGTGTGATCCTCGGTCCGCGCGAGTTCATTCGCGGCACGGTCGAGCCCTACATGAAACATACCGGCGGTTCGATGTCGCCCTTTACCGCCTGGATCATGCTCAAGGGGCTTGAGACCATTGATCTGCGCGTGCGGGCACAAGCGGCCACCGCACAGGCGATTGCCGAGGCATTGCAGGGTGATGCGCGGCTGGCGCGGGTGATCTATCCGGGGCTGGCCGACCATCCACAGCATGCTTTGGTGCGCGCGCAAATGGGCGAAGGCGGCACGGTTCTGGCGCTTGACCTCAAGGGCGGGCAAGAGGCGGCGTTCCGGTTTTTGAACGCGCTGGAAATTGTGGTGATCTCGAACAATCTGGGCGATGCGAAGTCCATCGTGACCCATCCCGCCACCACCACCCATCAACGCCTGCCTGCCGCGCAGAAAGCGGCACTTGGCATCACGTCGGGGTTGGTGCGGCTGAGTGTGGGGCTCGAGGACTGCGGCGACCTGATCAGCGACATTCGGAACGCGCTGGAGGCGACGAACTGAGGCGGAAAGGTTTTTCTGCGATTTCCGGGGTTTGAATGATCCGCTTTGCCGCATTTGACGTAAATCCCTACGATAATGGCAATTCCTGCGGAAACCTTGTATGTAAAGGTCTGGCAGAGCGGATAGGGAAGTTTTGCGATGAATGTGCATCCGTCTGAGATGAAGCCTGCACCGGACCGGGACGAGGCCAAAGAGGCGCTGGCGCTGCTGCGCTCCTGGGCGCGTGCCGCGTCTCCTGAAGAGGTGGCCGATCTCGATCCGGCGATTGCACGGCTTTTGCCTTCGGGCGAGGTGTCGAATTATCCGGTTCTGGCGCGGGAATACCCCGAGGATTTCGCCACGAGCGCTGCCTACCTTGCAAGCCTTCCCGATTTGCAGAACGGCCCGGCCTCGCTCATTCGCGGGACGCGGCAGCAGTTGCAGCATGTGGGGATTTCGAATTTCCGCCTGCCGATCCGCTATCATACCCGTGACAATGGCGATCTGACGCTCGAGACCTCGGTGACGGGCACCGTCAGCTTGGACGCAGGCAAGAAGGGCATCAACATGTCCCGGATCATGCGCAGTTTCTACAAGCACGCGGAAAAGACGTTCAGCGCCGATGTGATGGAGGCCGCGTTGTCGGATTACATCACCGATCTCGAGTCCCTCGATGCGCGTCTGCAAATGCGCCTCTCCTACCCGGCACGCGTGCGCTCGCTCCGTTCAGGGCTGGAAGGCTATCAGTACTATGACATTGCGATGGAATTGGTGAAAAACGCCGGGGTCACGCGCAAATTCATGCATCTCGATTACGTCTATTCCTCGACCTGCCCCTGTTCGCTGGAGTTGAGCGAGCACGCGCGCGCCGCGCGCGGGCAACTGGCCACGCCACATTCGCAGCGCTCTGTCGCGCGAATTTCCGTGGAATTGGTCGAAGAGGATTGTCTGTGGTTCGAGGATCTGATCGAACTGGCCCGTCGCGCTGTGCCGACCGAAACACAGGTCATGGTCAAGCGCGAGGACGAGCAGGCCTTTGCCGAGTTGAACGCGGCCAATGCGATTTTCGTCGAGGATGCCGCGCGGCTTTTTTGCGAGCAGCTTCTGGCGGACCCGCGCATAGGAGATTTCCGTGTGGTGGCCAGCCATCAGGAGAGCCTCCACAGCCATGACGCAGTCAGCGTGCTGACCGAGGGTGACACCTTTGACGCGCAGAGCCTCGATCCGCGTCTCTTCCAAACGCTGGTCCACGGTCGCTGACCGGCGAAAGTTGTGGTGAATGCCCGGTTTTCGGGCGTTCAGGGCGAATTTCCAGCGGATATCTGCGCATAGGCGCTTTTGTGATTTGACCTTCGGGCGAATTGCTGCGACGCAGCATCGCGCGCACGTTACACTCATGTCACCTGCCTGCGATATCGCGGGCGGGCATCTGATTTAAAAAGGATACTGACCATGCTTGCACCCGATCTGCCGCTCAAACTCTCCGCTGCAGGGATCAGGCTGACCGGCTACATGATCGAAAGCAATCTGCGCGTGGCGCAGGTCTTTGGCGAGGCCGCCTTGCGGTCAGGCCGCCTGTCGATGCCGGGGAAATCGCCTGCTGCCGCTCCGGTCAAAGCCACGCCCAAAGCGGTCGCCAGCCCGAAACCGGCAACGCGCGCCGAAAGCCCCGCCACCGAGAGCCCGAAGACGGTGGCGAAACCCGCGACGACCAAAGCCGCGCCCAAGCGGACCGCGCGCACGGCACCCGCGGCACCCGCAAGCAAGGCAGAAAAGCCAGCGACGGCCAAAGCCGCACCATCGACGGCCACTCCTGCTGCAAAACCGACGCCTGTCACGGCGGAAAAGCCCGCGCAGCCAAGCCCTGCACCGGCCAAGGCTGAAAAGCCCGCGCAGCCCGCCCCGACACCAGCCAAGCCCGCCGAGGACAAGGCGGCCACCCCGGCACCGGCACCGGAAAAGGCGCAGCCCGCGGCCAGCGACAAAGCCGCAGCCCCGGCACCGGCAAAGCGCCCGCGCGCGCCGTCGAACCCGCCAGCGATGCCCGGCTCAACGAAAAAAGCCGACGTGGAATAACGGGTTACAGGCCGGGATGCGTCACGCGCAACCCGGCCATTCCGATTTGACGCTAGCCATGTCAGTCGCGCTGACCTAACTAGGCCATAGGGAGGAAACGGATCACTTAGATTGTGAGGTTTCCAAATGGCGAATATCACCACCAATATCACCGCATCGCCCCTGCGCGAGGGCTGGAAGCGGTTCGTTGCGGCGCTGGAGCGCGGCTTTGACTCGCAAACCCGCGTTTGCGCCCGTCGCAACCAGATCGAGGCGCTCGAGGCGAAGACGGACGACGAATTGGCCCGGATGGGTATCCGGCGCGACCAGATCGCCTATCACGTCTTCAAGGACCTTTTCTACACCTGACAGAGACGGGGCAGTGACCTGAACCCCGCCGGACCCGGTCTGGCGGGGTTATGCTGCGTTGCAGCAACACCTTGCGCATTCTGAATTTGGCACCGCGCAATCCGAGGCGCGATGCGGTAAGGTTCGGGCAGGGAGGGGACCCGTTCGATCCAAGAAAGGGCACCCAATGGCCGAGACCGACCTGACGACCCGATTTCTATCCCCGACATGGCGGCGTGATTTGGATCTCTTCATGGCAGAGCGCGCGCCGGGCATGAACGCCTATATGCTGACCCGACGGCGTCTGCTGAGCGTGGCGCAAATGCACAGCCTGAGCGATTCGGAGCTGGCCGCGATGGGGCTGTGCCGGGCCGATATCCCGGCTTTCGTCTTCGAAGACCTGTTGCCCGACTGAGCTCGCACGCTGCGTCGCCCTATCGTGCTTGACAGTCTCGCGAAGCACCGCCAACTCTGCGCGTCATGTTTGATGTGCGACCCGTCGGATATCTGGTTGGCCTGATGGTCACCGCCATGGGTGCGACCATGGCGCTGCCGCTGCTTGTGGATATCGCCGAGGGGCGCGGACATTGGCCCGTGTTCGCCGAGAGCATGATCGTGACCTGCCTGATGGGGGCGCTGGTGGCGCTCGCCTGCAAGAATGCCGTGGGCAAGGGGCTGACCATCCAGCAGGCGTTTCTGCTGACCACGCTGGTCTGGGTGGCGCTGCCGCTTTTCGGGGCGCTGCCCTTCATGCTGGGTGAGACCGACCTGCGGTTCATCGACGCGTTCTTCGAATCAATGTCGGGTATGACAACCACCGGATCGACGGTCATCGCGGGGCTCGATGTCCTGCCCAAGGGGCTCTTGCTGTGGCGCGGCATCCTGCAATGGCTGGGCGGGCTCGGGATCGTGATCGTGGCGCTGGTGTTCCTGCCCGAGATGCGCGTGGGCGGCATGCAGTTCTTTCGCTCCGAAGGGTTCGACACGTTCGGCAAGGCGCTGCCGCGCACCATCGACATCTCCAAGGGGGTGCTCAACGTCTATCTCGGCCTGACGCTGATCTGCACGGTGACCTATCTGGTGCTGGGGATGGGCGCGTTCGAGGCGACGGTGCATGCGCTGACCACTGTCTCCACCGGCGGGTTTTCGAGCAAGGACGCGTCCTTTGCCGCCTTTCCCGGTGCGCCGCAATATGCCTGTGTCATTTTCATGATCCTTGCCAGCCTGCCCTTCGTGCGGATGATGCAGGGGGTGCAGGGCAACATGCGCCCGATCCTGCATGACACGCAGGTGCAGACCTATCTGCGCTGGATCCTCTACGCCGTGGCGCTTGTGCTGGCCTATGATTTCGCGATCAACGGACGCTTTGACGAGGAAAGCATGCGGCTGCGGCTGTTCAATGTCGTGTCGATCTTTTCGGGCACGGGTTATGGCGATGGCGATGTCACCGCCTGGGGGAATTTCCCCTTTGTGATCCTGATTGCCGTGGGGGCGATCGGCGGCTGTACCGGCTCGACCGGCTGTTCGATCAAGATCTTCCGCTATCAGCTCATGCTGCGCGCGCTCGGCCAGCAGGCGCGGCGGATCTTTCACCCCTCGAGCGTCATGGTTCTGCGCCACGAAGGGCGGCGCGTCGAGGACGAGGTGCTGCAATCGGTCATGCTGCTCTTTACCTGTTACATCCTGTCGCTCGGCTTTTTCTCGGTGGCGCTGGAGATGACCGGCCTGCCGTTGATGGAATCGGTGACCGCCGCCTGGACGGCGATATTCAACGTCGGGCCGGCCTTTGGCGAGACCGTGGGCGCGACGGGATCGCTTGCGGCGTTTCCCGACGCGGCCAAGGCGCTGATGATCCTTGCGATGCTGATGGGCCGGTTGGAGGTCCTGGCGGTGATCGTCCTGCTGGTGCCGACGTTCTGGCGGAACTGAGCGGGACATTTGGCCCGCAGCAGAGATCACCGGATCCCGCGCCACGTTCTGCCAGTCGTCAAGGCTCTATCCAACCCGACAGCTGGCGGCGTTCATCTTGTGCCGGGCAACAGCCCTTGTGCCCGACATTCCTTGAGGCGCACGGCCCGGGAACGATGGCTCGCCTCCGGTTCTGCCTGGCCTGCGCGACGCACAGCCGTATCGGCGATGCGCCGACCATGGGCCGCATCAATGAGAACTCCTATGATGGCGTCCGCCACAGTGTAAAGCGATCCGGTCACAGCACGTGATTTGGAAAGGTGTCGCCAAGCGGTTGGCTGAGTGCGGCGCGTTCGAGTTCGAGATCATGTCTCAGTTCGGCTGGACCGAGGTGAAAACGGCCGTAATCTACACGAAGGAATTTCAGCGCCGCGGAAGCGCCGCGTCCCTTCGACGCGCATGATGAAAGCGGCCGCAACTGCGAACGCCTGACCACGGACGTGAATTCGTGGTTCACATGCGGTACAAAACACCAGTCAAATATGGGCAACCCTGCAACGTGGCAGCCCGTAGGGGAATCGAACCCCTCTTTCCAGGTTGAAAACCTGGCGTCCTAACCGATAGACGAACGGGCCAGCGCTGCTGTGGGGGCTAACTAGGCAAATCCGGACGGGCGCGCAAGAGGATTTTTGCAAAAACTTCGGGCGGTTCCGAAGAAATATTTCAGGCCGGATTGTACCCACGCTGCGGCCCTGCTTCAGGCGGATGGCGCCGCATCCTCAAGGCGCAACTGCACCGATCTCTTGCCGCCCCATGTGTTGATGTCGAGCCGTCCGGCAAGGTGGAATCTTGCGCCGCCGTGGCTTATCAGGGTCGGCCCCAATGGCCCGTCGCAGGCGCCGAATGCGATGGCCTCCAGGCTCGCCCCCAGCCCGTCACCAAAGCGCAGCTTGAGGTGGTTGCCGCCGAGTTGCCTGGCATAGCTGATCTGGCAATCGGGAAAGACATAACGCGGCCCGGGTGCACCGGCCCCGAACGGCCCCGCGGCCTCGATCTGCTCCATCAGTTCGATCGTCGCTGCCCCCGGCATTAGAATCCCGTCGAGGCGCAGGTCGGCGGGCCCAGCCTGACCCGCCCCCTGACGGGCCAGCAGATCCGAGAGCCGCGCCATCGCCTGCTCCAGGCGGTCGCGCGCCACGGTGAGGCCCGCCGCCATCTTGTGCCCGCCGCCCTTGAGGAGCAGCCCCTCACTAGCCAGCCGCTGAATTGCGGCTCCCAGATCGACGCCGCTGACTGAGCGGCCCGATCCCCTGCCCACGTCCCCCTCCAGGCCGATCACGATGGCGGGGCGGTTGGCGGCCTCTTTCAGACGGCTGGCGACGATGCCGACGACGCCGGGATGCCAGCCTTCGCCCGCAGCCCACACGAGCGGCGCGTCAAAGCCGCGCGCCTCGGCCTGTTCCAGCGCCGCCTCGCGCACCATGGCCTCGACCTCGCGCCGCTCGGTGTTGAGCTGATCGAGCCGCTCTGCCATGGCGCGCGCCTCGGTGGCGCTCTGGCAGGCCAGCAGCCGCGCGCCGAGATCGGCCTTGCCGATGCGCCCGCCAGCATTGATGCGCGGCCCCAGCAGAAAGCCCAGATGATAGGCATTGGGCGTGGCATCCATCCGCGCCACATCCGCCAGCGCCACCAGACCGGGCCGTTCGCGCCGCGCCATGATCCGCAGCCCTTGCCGCACGAAGGCGCGGTTCACGCCGATGAGCGGGGCCACATCCGCCACCGTTGCCAGCGCCACCAGATCGAGCATCGCCATCAGGTCGGGGCCTTGCCGCCCGGCGTCGCGCAACTGACGCCCGGCTTCGACCAGCATCAGGAACACCACCGCAGCGGCACAAAGATGCGCCAGGTCGCCGCTTTCGTCCTGCCGGTTGGGATTCACCACCGCCAGTGCAGACGGCAGCGTCTCACCGCCCAGATGGTGATCGAGCACGACCACCTCTGCGGCGTCTGCGGCGGCGATGGCCTCATGGCTGAGCGTGCCGCAATCGACGCAGAGGATCAGGTCATGCCGCGCTGCCAGATCGCGCATCGCGGGCTCATTGGGGCCATAGCCTTCGTCGATCCGATCGGGGATATACAGCGTGGGTTCGGGCGCGCGCATCTGGCTTAGCCAGTCGATCAGAAGGGCGGCAGAGGTGCCGCCATCGACATCGTAATCTGCAAAGATCGCGATCCGCTCGCCCGCCGTCACCGCCTGCAAAACCCGCGTGGCGGCGGGCTCCATATCGCGCAAGCTGCGAGGATCGGGCAGCAGGTCGCGCAGGGCCGGGGCGAGATAGGTTTCGGCCTCAGCGCTCTCAACCCCGAGCCGCGCGAGCGTCTGGCAGAGCGGACGGGGCAATCCGGTGGCCTGCGCCATGGCCTCGGCCTGCCGGTCCACCTCCACTCCGGGTCCGATCCAGCGCCGCCCGGTCAGCGAGCTTTCCACAGCCAGATACGCCGTCATGCTCGCGCCCCGGCTTCATCTTGCCGGAAATATTCCGGGGGAGTCGCCGCTTGCGGCGACGGGGGCAGCGCCCCCCTGTCTGGTCCGGGCTCAATCACGCTTGCTGCGATAGATCATCCGCCGCACCGAGCCGGTGCGCGAGCGCATCAGCACGGTCTCGGTCTCGACAAAACCGGGGCGGCGCTGCACACCCTTGACGATCGAGCCGTCGGTGACGCCGGTGGCGGCAAAGATCACGTCCGAGGTGACCATCTCGTCGCGCGCATAGACCCGGTCGAAATCGGTGATCCCGGCCTTCTGCGCACGCGCGCGTTCGTCGTCATTGCGGAACACCAGCCGCCCCCACATCTGCCCGCCCATGCATTTGAGCGCCGAGGCCGCAAGCACGCCCTCGGGGGCACCGCCGGTGCCCATATACATGTCGATGCCGGTGCGCTCGGATTCCGCACAGTGGATCACGCCGGCCACGTCGCCATCGGTGATCAGGTAGACGGCGGCCCCAGTCTCGCGCAACTCCGCGATCATCTCCTGATGGCGGGGGCGTTCGAGCACGCAGACGGTGATTTCCGACGGGCGGCAGCCGCGCGCCTTGGCCAGGGCCTCGACTCTTTCACGTGGGCTCATGGCGAGCGAGACCACGCCTTCGGGATAGCCCGGACCAATCGCCAGTTTGTCCATATAGGTGTCGGGCGCATGCAGCAGGGTGCCGCGCGGGGCCATCGCGATCACGGTCAGCGCATTGGGCATCGCCTTGGCGGTCAGCGTGGTGCCTTCCAGCGGATCGAGCGCGATATCGACGCCGGGGCCCTCACCGGTGCCCACCTCCTCGCCGATGAACAGCATCGGGGCCTCGTCACGCTCGCCTTCGCCGATCACCACCACGCCCTTGATGCTGAGCATGTTAAGCTGATCGCGCATCGCGTTGACGGCAGCCTGATCGGCGGCCTTCTCGTCGCCGCGCCCGATGAGATCGGCGCAGGCAAGGGCGGCCTGTTCGGCGACGCGCGCCAACCCGAGCGAAAGGGTGCGGTCGTTGAAGGCGGTGTCAGAGGTCATGGGATGGTCCTTGCAAATATGGGTCAAAGCAGCATTAGCGCCCGTGCCGCCCGCGCACAAGGGCGGGGCCGGGGCGCGGGTTTCAGACGGTTTCGATCCGCAGCGCCACCGGATCGCCTGCCAATACATCGAGCCGCCGAATGCCGGTCAGCGCGGTATCGAGCGCGTCGCGATTGGTCTTGTGGGTCACGATCAGCACCGGGGCGGTGGTATCGTCATGGCGATACTGGCGCATCCGGTCGATGGAAATCCCCGCCTCGCCCAGAAGTGTGGCCACCTTGGCAAGGGCGCCCGGTTTGTCCTCCAGCGACATGCGCAGGTAGTAGCGCGCGGGCGTGGCGCTGCTGGCCTGGGCGCAGGGTTTGAGCGTGGCGGCGGGCTGACCGAAGGTCGAGAGGCGGAAACCGCGCGCGATATCCATCACGTCGCCCATTACCGCGCTTGCCGTGGGCCCCATGCCCGCGCCGGGGCCGCGCAGCACGATCTGTTCGACCTGATCGCCTTCGAGCACCACCATGTTGGTGCCGCCTTCAAGCTGTCCGAGCGGGCTTTTCGCCGGAACAAGGCAAGGCGACATGCGCTGTTCCAGCCCCCGCCCGGTCATCTGCGCCACACCCAGAAGCTTGATCCGGTAGCCCATATCGGCGGCGTGACGGATATCATCGAGGGTGATGTCCTGGATGCCTTCCAGGGCGACACCGGAGAAATCGACCTGGCAGCCGAAGGCGATGGCGGACAAGAGCGCCAGCTTGTGGCCCGCGTCGATGCCGCCCACGTCTAGATTGGGATCGGCCTCGAGATAGCCCAGCTTGTCGGCCTCCTCGAAGAGTGCATTGTAGCCCTGACCGGTGGCTTGCATGCGGGTCAGAATATAGTTGCAGGTACCGTTCATCACGCCCATCACGCGGGTGATATCATTGCCCGCGAGCCCCTCGGTCAGCGCCTTCACAACCGGGATGCCGCCCGCAACCGCCGCTTCGAAACGGATGACGCGGCCGGCCTCTTCGGCGGCGAGCGCGAGGGCATGGCCGTGATGCGCGAGCATCGCCTTGTTGGCGGTGACCACGTCCTTGCCTGCCGCGATGGCGGCCTCGGTCGCGGCCTTGGCGGGCCCGTCGGAGCCGCCCATCAGTTCCACGAACACGTCCACATCGTCGCGCTTGGCCAATGCGACGGGATCATCCTCCCATGCGTAATCGCTGAGGTTCACGCCGCGGTCCTTGTCGCGGGTGCGGGCCGAGACGGCGGTGATGATGATCGGACCGCCCGCGCGGGCGCTCAGCATCTCGGCCTTTTGCCGGACGATGCGGACGACGCCGGTGCCGACGGTGCCGAGACCGGCTATGCCAAGGCGCAGGGGTGTGGTCATGGGGCTCTCCGATCCTCGTTATCCTGTGGTTGAGGCGCGATGTAGCGGGTTCGGATGGGCCTTGCAACGCGGCGCGCGCGCATTGCGGGCGGGTTTCTATGGTTCGACACCGGTTTCCATGCGGTCCCGCGTCTGGGCATCAATGACCGGCCCGCTCAGCCGGGCCGCGCGGGCGCGCAGCCGCGCGGCGCGCTCTTCCAGATCCGGAGCGCTGCGCGCGTCGGTGGCACGGGGGGGCACTTGTCCGGTGATCTCACCCGCCGGAATGAGCTTGGGATAGGCGACTGCCGCACGCTCCGCCCGCAGTTCGTCGGGGAGCGGCGGCACCTCTTCACACCCTGTCAGCAAAACAAGACCGAGCGCGGTCAGCAGGGCAGAGAGACGGGGGCGCATGGCGGGCGGTCCTTTGACGGGCAAGAGTGCCCTTTCTTGCCACTCTTTGCCGGGTCAGGGCAAGCAGGGGCTTTGATCTGAACATATGTTCAGTTAAACTGATCGGTATGGCACGCACCCAAGGCTCGCATTCCGACATCACCGGCCCGCGCATTCGTGCCGCGGCGCTCGCGCTCTTTGCCCGTCATGGCTATGCCGCCGTCTCGATGCGGCAGATCGCGGGCGAGGTGGGCGTGCAGGCCGGGGCGCTTTATAATTACACGCCGGACAAGCAGACGCTGCTGTTTGATCTGATGCGCACCCATATGGAGGATTTGCTGGCGGCCTGGGATGCCGAAGCCCCGCAGGCGGGCGGCGCGATGGCGCAGCTCGAGGCGTTCACCCGCTTTCACATCCGCTTCAATACGCGCCGCGCAGAGGCGGTCTTTGTCTCTTACATGGAGCTTCGTAATCTCAGCCCGGAGAATTTCAAGGTGATCGAGGGGCTGCGGCGGGAGTATGAGATGCGGCTCGAGGCGATTCTGCGGGACGGCGCGCAGGAGCGCGTGATGGCGGTCGCCGAGCCGCGCATCGCCAGCATGGCGCTGATCGCCATGCTGACGGGAGTGAATACGTGGTTCCGAGAGAAGGGGCGGCTGTCGCTGGTGCAGGTCGAGGCGGTCTATTGGGACATGGTGCGCCGGTCGGTGTCGTGCTGAGGCGCGGGGTCCGGGCTGTTGCAAAGGCCAGGTCGGTGATTGTCCGAGACGGTCGTTCAGAATGTTGCGCCTGTAACCTGAGACCTATCCGGCAGCCGTGAAGTGGCTCGGACGCGCAGGGGTGACTTTCGTTTGCGGAATACCATGCCGATTGGGGTGGTGGACGTCCTGGACTTGATCCTGAGCATCAAGCCGACCCTGAACGCGCGAAGCCTCGCATTGGTGAGCGATGGGCCGACCGGAGCGTCCATGATCAGGCGGTGTCCGCAAGGGTGAGCTGCCCCCCGAAATTCGGACACTGACATAAGCTACGATTTGCAGTCTGCTGATCTTCGACGAGAAGGAGATCAGAGATGTCGAAACGCAAA
>NZ_JBRJGR010000031.1:0-37859 GCF_053628595.1 Roseovarius sp. MBR-154 | reverse complement strand
CTTCGCCTCCTCGGCGCGCAACACCGCCCGCCCCTCCGACACCGGCGCGCCGTAACTGCGAAGCAACGCCTTCGCCTGATACTCATGGATATTCAATTGGTTTTCTCCCTCGGATGACGCGGCCTGGACCGCTATTTTATAAGCGGCAACAGCTTCTTGAAGGCCGGGGTTCCGGCCTGGCCGAGCCATTCGAAGACCACCATTTCGGTCGTCACGATGCCGGCGCCGCCCGCACTGAGCCGGGCGATGCAGGCCTGTTCGCTCTCTAGCGTGCGCGAGGCCGTGGCATCGGAGACGACGAACACCTCGAAGCCCGCCTCGATCAGGCTCGCGGCGGTCTGCACGACGCAGATATGCGCCTCCATCCCGGCGATCACCGCCTGCTTGCGTCCGAGCCCGCGAAAATGCGCCTCAAAGCCCGCATCCTCCATGCAGGAGAAGTGCATCTTGCTGAGTACGGTGGTGTCTGGCCCCGGTGCGAGTTCGGGAACGGTATGGCCCAATCCGGCGGGGTACTGTTCGGTCATGATGACCGGCACGCCGACCTCCTCGGCGCTGGCCTTGAGCGTGCGGGTGTTGCGGATGGTGCGGGCTGGGGCCTGCATCGCGGGAACGAGACGCTCTTGCATGTCGATGATGACAAGCGCGCTGTCTGCGGCGCGGATGAGCATGGCCTGACCTCCCTGAATGCTGTGGCGAAGAGTGGTATTCTATTCGTGGTATCCCAGATACCACAGTTTCACGCACCCAGCAACCGCGATATCTCGCGGGCAGAAAAGGGCGACTCATTGCCGGGGTGGTCGAGGTGTCGGCCGGTGGTTTTGTATGCTGCGACGCAGTAAGTCTGCGCCCTGTGTGGCGCATTGGGCTGATCCGCCCGGCCAGCGTGATCTCCATTTAATTAATTTAATTACAATGGCGTGTAGGATCTTTGGAGCTTTCGGTGCGCCTATCGTCTCCGCCGGGCGGCCCGGGGGAAATTGTGCTTCCTAAACAAGGCTGTCGAGAGGCCGGGCATGCGCGTATGCTGCACGTGCGGCGACGAATGTGAAAAAAACAAATTGCCCGACCGAGTATGCTGGCGTATGGTATACCACAGAGCCAGAACTGCTGCATGACGGCACGGGCGCTATTGGAGATGATAACATGAAGCTACGTCCGATTGCGTCAAATTTTACGCTCAAGGATCATGTTTACGAGAGGCTGCGCGAGGCGATCCTCGAGATGAACATCTATGAGGACGATGCCGATCTGCGTCTCGACGAGCGGTCGCTCGCCGAACAGTTGCAGATTTCCCGCACGCCGCTGCGCGATGCCATTGCCCGGCTGGAGGCGGACGGGCTGTTGACCGTGGTGCCGCGCAAGGGCGTGTTCCTGCAGCGCAAAAGCCTCGAGGAAATCCTCGACATGATCATCGCCTGGGCGGCGCTGGAGAGCATGGCGGCGCGGCTTGCCGCCGAGCGCGCCACCGACACCGAGATCGCGACGCTGCGCAAGATCGCCGAGAAATACAACGATGCGACCTCGGCGACGCGGATCGCGGAATATTCCGACGACAACCTGAAATTTCACCTGCACATCCTGGAGATCTCGCATTGTGCCCTGCTCAAGAGCATGGCCGAGGGCGTTTTCCTGCACATCAAGGCCGTGCGGCTACGGTCGATGTGGGAGGGCGACCGCGTCAAGCGGTCGGTCGTCGATCACGCCGAGATCATCGAGGCGCTGGAGCGCCGCGACGCCGAGGACGCCGCCAACAAGGTGCGCGAGCACACGATGCAGTTGCATGAGCATATCCGCAAGACCTGGGGCCGGCTGAACCTGACCCGCAACGCGACCCTCGAAACCCAATAGACCGAATGCTCGGCCCCGCCGGTGAGCGGCGGGACGGGCCAGATGAAACCGGAGGACACACATGGCCGTAGCCAACTCACCCGCAGCGCCGATATCGGAGGCCGATGCCGTCACGGACGGATTTCACCTTCTGATCGACGCGCTCAAGCTCAACGGGATCGAGACAATCTACAACGTTCCGGGCATCCCGATCACCGATCTGGGCCGCTATGCGCAGGCGCAGAACATGCGGGTTATCTCATTCCGCCACGAGCAGCATGCTGGCTACGCGGCCTCGGTGGCGGGGTTCCTGACCAAGATGCCGGGCGTGTGCATGACCGTCTCGGCACCGGGTTTCATGAATGGGCTAACGGCGCTGGCGAATGCGACCACGAATTGCTGGCCGATGATCCTGATTTCCGGATCATCGGAGCGCGAGATTGTCGATCTGGCGCAGGGCGATTACGAGGAGATGGATCAGCTGGCCATGGCCCGGCCATTCTGCAAGGCGGCCTACCGGCTGACCTATGCGCAGGATATCGGCATTGCCGTAGCCCGCGCAATTCGCTCGGCGGTATCGGGGCGGCCCGGCGGGGTCTATCTCGATATTCCGGGCGCGATGCTGGGACAGGTGGTGGATGCCGCCGAAGGTGCGCGCTCGCTGGTCAAGGTGATCGAGCCCGCGCAGCGCCAGTTGCCTGCACCGTCCGCTATCGAACGCGCCATCGAGGTGATGAAAGGGGCGGAGCGCCCGCTGATCGTGATCGGCAAGGGCGCGGCCTATGACCAGTCCGACGAACTGATCCGCGAGCTGGTGGAGAAATCCGGCTATCCGTTCCTGCCGATGTCGATGGCCAAGGGCCTGCTGCCCGACACGCATCCGCAATGCGCGGCTGCGGCGCGGTCGATGGTGCTCAAGGACTCGGATGTGGTCATCATGATGGGCGCGCGGATCAACTGGCTGCTCAGCCACGGCAAGGGCAAGCAATGGGGCGAGCCCGGGGCCAAGCGCTTTGTCCAGATGGATATCGAGGCCGAGGAGATGGATTCGAACGTCGAGATCGCGGCCCCCATCGTGGGCGATGTCGGCTCGTGCTGCGCCGCGCTCATCGAGGCTATGGACGGAGCCGGGATCGCACCGCCCAAGGAATGGCTTGATCAGGTCAACGCCAAGGCCACGGCGAACATGGAGAAAATGTCGGCCCGGTTGCGTAACAATAACAACCCGATGGACTACTTCGGTGCGCTTGGCGTCATCAAGGATGCAATCAACGATCATCCGGACACGATCCTCGTGAACGAAGGGGCCAACACGCTCGATATGTGCCGCTCCATCGTCAACATCCACAAGCCGCGCCACCGGATCGACGTGGGCACCTGGGGCGTGATGGGGATCGGCATGGGATCGGCCATCGCGGCGGCGATCGAGACCGGCAAGCGCGTACTGGCGGTCGAGGGCGACAGCGCCTTTGGCTTCTGCGGGATGGAGATCGAGACGGTCTGCCGCTACAACCTGCCGATTTGCACGGTGGTGTTCAACAATGACGGCATCTATCGCGGCGATGGCGAAAACTGGGGCGACGGGGACGATCCGGCGACGACCGTTTTCGTCAAGGGATCGCGCTATGACAAGATGATCGAGGCCTTTGGTGGCGTGGGTGTCATCGCCCGCTCGCCGGACGAGCTGCGCGAGGCTGTCTATGCCGCGCTCGCAAGCGGCAAGCCCACGCTGATCAATGCGATCATCGACCCGGCTGCCGGCAAGGAAAGCGGCAATATCGGCAACCTGAATCCGCAATCCGTGGTGGCCCAGAGGCTTTACCCTCAGGCACGCAAAGACTGAATGAAACCTGCCGGGCGTGGGCAACCCGCCCCAACGGCTCAGAAATGGAGAGACGAATGAAAGCCCTAGACGGCGTCAAGATCCTGGATTTTACCCATGTCCAGTCAGGCCCGACCTGCACGCAGCTTCTGGCATGGTTCGGTGCCGACGTAATCAAGGTGGAGCGTCCCGGGGTCGGGGATGCCACGCGCAAGCAACTCGTCGATGTGCCGGACGCGGATTCGCTCTATTTCACGATGCTGAATCACAACAAGCGCTCGATAGAGCTCAACCCCAAGACCGAGGCGGGCAAGGCGGTGTTGACCCGTCTGGTCGAGACCTGCGACGTGCTGGTGGAGAATTTCGCGCCCGGCGCGCTTGACCGCATGGGGTTCAGCTGGGAGCGGATCCAGGAGATCAACCCGCGCATCATCATGGCCTCGGTCAAGGGCTTTGGTCCGGGCAAATACGAGGATTGCAAGGTTTACGAGAACGTCGCGCAATGCGCGGGCGGTGCGGCCTCAACCACCGGCTTTCTCGATGGCCCGCCGCTGGTGACCGGCGCGCAGATCGGCGATAGCGGTACCGGGCTGCATCTGGCCTTGGGCATCGTGACCGCGCTCTATCAGCGCGAGCATTCGGGACGCGGGCAGAAGGTGCTGGCCCCGATGCAGGACGGGGTGATCAACCTCTGCCGGGTCAAGCTGCGCGATCAGCAACGCCTCGCCGCCGGGCCGCTCACCGAATATTCGCAGTACGGCGCGGGCATTCCGTTTGGCGAGGCGACGCCGCGCGCGGGCAACGATTCGGGCGGTGGTCAGCCGGGCCGCATCCTCAAGTGCAAGGGTTGGGAGACCGACAACAACGCCTACACCTATTTCATCACGCAGGCGGCGGTTTGGGAGCAGATCTGCGACGTGATCGGCGAGCCGGAGTGGAAGGACGCACCGGGCTACGCCACCCCGCCAGAGCGGCTCGACAAGCTCGACGCGATCTTTGCGCGGATCGAGGAATGGACCATGACCAAGACCAAGTTCGAGGTGATGGACATCTGCAACCCGCTCAACATCCCCGTCGGGCCGATCCTGTCGACCAAGGAGATCATCGAGGACGAGGGACTGCGCAAGACCGGCACGATCGTCGATGTCGATCACCCGACGCGCGGTCGCTACACCACTGTCGGCTGCCCGATCAAGCTGAGCGATAGTCCGGTGGAGGTGACGCGCTCGCCGCTTCTGGGCGAACATACCGAAGAAATCTTGCGCGATGTGCTTGGCTATGACGAAGAGGAACTGGCCAGCATCATGGAATCGGGCGCGGTCGGCACCGCGAAGAAGGCAGCCGAATAATCAAGCCGTGAGGGCAAGGGTCGGCGCAGACCGGCCCGCCGCATGGACGGGAGGAACGAATGAGACTTATCGTGATGGGCCAGCAAGCCTTCGGCAAGGATGCCCTGGCCAAGCTGCTCGACACCGGAACGGACGAGGTTGTCGCGGTTTACTGCGAGCCCGACCCCGACGGAAAACCGGTCGATCCGATCAAGGAACTGGCGCTTGAGAAGGGGCTGCCGGTGCATCAACCGGCCAATTTCGACGATCCGGCCACGCTCGAGGTGCTGGCAGGGCACAACGCCGATCTGATGATCATGGCCTTTGTCAATGTCTTCGTGCCCGAGGCCGCGCGCGACACGCCGACCCATGGCTCGATCTGCTTTCACCCCTCGCTGCTGCCGCTGCATCGCGGGCCCTCGGCGGTCAACTGGCCGATCATCATGGGGGCAACCAAATCGGGCTATTCGTGGTTCTACCCCTCCGACGGGCTCGACGAGGGCGACAGCCTGTTGCAATGGGAGTGCGAGATCGGCCCCGACGACACCGTGATCGACCTCTATTTCAAGAAGATCTATCCGCATGCGGTCGAGAGCGTGCTGACGGTCTGCGATCTCTATCGCGACGGCAACCCGCCGCGCATCGTCCCCGACGAGGCGCTCGCCACCTATGAGCGGCGCTGCAACCGCAACCATTCGCGCATCGAATGGCATCGACCGGTCAAGCAGGTCTATGACCTCATTCGCGGCACCAATCCCGCGCCGGGGGCCTGGACCACGCTGAACGGGGCCCAGGTCGATATCTTCGACTGCGCCCTAGTGCCCGGCGACGGCATATCGGGCCGGGTGCGCGAGGTATCCGACGAGGGCATTGCCGTGCAATGCGTCGGCGGTCGTATCCTGATCAAGCGGGTGCGCCCCAAGGGCGAGGCCAAGATGCCCGCCGCAGAATGGGCCGCCGCCACGGGGCTCGAAGCCGGGGCCACCCTTGGAACCTGAAATCCATACAAACCTGTTGGGAACACCAAATGTCTGATATCGAAATTGCACGCGCAGCGACCAAGAAGCCCATTCAGGAGATCGGCGCCAAGCTGGATATCCCGAGCGAGCACCTTCTGCCCTTCGGCCATGACAAGGCCAAGGTTTCAGAAGAGTTCATCAAATCGCTTTCGGGGCGCAAGAACGGCCATCTCGTGCTGGTGACGGCGATCAACCCGACCCCGGCGGGCGAGGGCAAGACCACAACCACCGTGGGTCTGGGCGACGGCCTCAACGCCATCGGCAAAAAAGCCGCGGTCTGCATCCGCGAGGCCAGCCTCGGGCCCTGTTTCGGGATGAAGGGCGGGGCCGCAGGCGGTGGCTATGCTCAGGTCGTGCCGATGGAGGACATGAACCTGCATTTCACAGGCGATTTCCACGCCATCACCTCGGCGCACAACCTGCTGGCCGCGATGCTGGACAATCACATCTACTGGGGCAACGAACAGGAAATCGACATCCGACGCGTGGTCTATCGCCGGGTGATGGACATGAACGATCGCGCGCTGCGGCAGATCGTGTGCAGCCTTGGCGGCGTGGCCAACGGTTTCCCGCGCGAATCGGGATTCGACATCACTGTGGCCTCCGAGGTCATGGCGATCCTGTGTCTGGCCACTGATCTTGCCGATCTGGAGCGCCGCCTCGGCGATATCATTGTGGCCTATCGCCGCGACAAGACCCCTGTCTATTGCCGCGACATAAAGGCTGACGGAGCGATGACCGTCCTGTTGCAGCAGGCGATGCAGCCCAACCTCGTTCAGACGCTGGAGAACAACCCCGCCTTCGTGCATGGCGGACCATTTGCCAATATCGCGCATGGCTGCAACTCGGTCGTGGCAACCACCACGGCGCTCAAGCTCGCGGATTACGTGGTCACCGAGGCGGGCTTCGGTGCCGATCTCGGTGCAGAGAAATTCATGAACATCAAGTGCCGCAAGGCAGGGCTGGCCCCCGAGGCGGTGGTGATCGTGGCGACCGTGCGGGCGATGAAGATGAATGGCGGCGTGTCCAAGGGCGATCTCGGGGACGAGAACGTCGAGGCGGTCAAGGCGGGCTGCCCGAACCTCGGGCGTCACATCGAGAACCTCGCGAAATTCGGCGTGCCGACGGTGGTGGCGATCAATCATTTCGTCACCGACACCGAGGCCGAAGTGCAGGCTGTCAAGGATTTCGTGGCAAGCCAGGGGACCGAAGCCGTGCTCTGCAAGCATTGGGCGCACGGCTCCAAGGGCACCGAGGATCTGGCGAAGAAGGTGGTCGAACTGGTCGAGGGGGGATCGGCCAACTACGCGCCGCTTTATCCCGACGACATGCCGCTCTTCAAGAAGATCGAGACCATCGCCAAGGAAATCTACCGCGCCGACGAGGTGGTGGCGGACGCCAAGATCCGCAATCAGCTCAAGGAATGGGAAGACCAGGGCTATGGCAACCTGCCGGTCTGCATGGCGAAAACCCAGTACAGCTTTACCACCGATCCCACGCGTCGCGGCGCGCCCGACGGGCACAGCCTGCCGGTGCGCGAGGTGCGGCTCTCGGCGGGGGCAGGGTTCGTGGTGGTGATCTGCGGCGAGATCATGACCATGCCGGGCCTGCCCAAGGTGCCCTCGGCCGAGGCGATCTGCATCAATGACGATGGCCTCATCGACGGGTTGTTCTGATCATGGGCCAGTCGTCGCTTCATACAATCATGATGCCGGTGCGCGACGATGGGCGCGGGCCGATCATCTTCGCCCATGCCGCAGCACTGGCCAAGCGCTTCAACGCGCATGTCCGGGTGGTGCACTCCCACCCGCGGCCGCAGGACATGATGCCCTACGGCGTAGTGATCCCCACGTTTCTGCGCAAGCAGCTGGTCGAAGCCAGCCAGAAGCGCGCGGATTATGAAGAGGACTACCACCACGACAAGTTCCTCAAGGAGGCCGCGCGCCACGGCATCAGCGTTGAGCCGCGTGCCGCAGGCAAGCCGACGGCGGCGTTCCGCGAATACGAAGGCAAGCAGGTCGAGGTGGTGCGCCATTACGGGCGTCTGGCTGATATCATCTGCGTGTCCAAACCCTGTCCGGACGAAAACCTTGGTTACAACACGCTGAAATCGGCGCTTTTCACCTCGGGGCGGCCCGTGATGATCTGCGTCGACACCGAGGAGGTGGCCCCCGATATCGGCAGCCATGTGGCGATCGGCTGGAATGGGTCGCTCGAGGCATCGCGCGCGGCGGCGCTTGCGATGCCGCTGATCGAGCGCGCGGATCGGGTCACGATCCTGACCGCCGGACGGATCGAGCACACGGCCACGCCCGAGGAGTTTCGAATCTATCTCGCACAGCGCGGCATCGAGGCGGAGATCCATGCCTTCGAACGCAGCGGTAATGTCGGGCGGGCGCTGCTCGAGAAATGCTCGGAGACAGGTGCGAACATGCTGATCACAGGGGCCTATCACGAAAGTTACGAGCGCGAGGCGCTGCTTGGCGGCAATTCCGCTACCATCGTGGCAGAAGCCACGATTCCCGTGGTCATGGTACATTGAGGTGACGAGCAGGAGTAACGGAGTTTTCTGAACCAGGCACAGGAGGAGCAAGAGCAGACTCACGACAGGCTTCGTTGCGCGTGTCAATCGGCCGAGGAGGGCCGAAAGCGCGCCGGATCCTATACTGAACCTGACCGGATAGCGGTCATCAATGGGAGGAAGACATGAATATTCTGAAAACTTTTGCAATCGGCATCGCCGCGTTGGGGCTTTCCGCGCCGGCGGCCATGGCCGAATGGCAGCCGCGCAAGCCTATCGATTTCGTCATCATGGCGGGACCGGGTGGTGGCGCGGATCAGATCGCCCGCTTCATTCAGTCGGTGGTCGAGAAGAAGGACATGACCAGCCGTCCGCTGATCCCCAACAACAAGGGCGGCGGCTCGGGTGCCGAATCCCTGATCTGGCTCAACGATGCGAACGATGCGGATCACACCCTTCTGGTGACGCTCAACTCGTTCTTCGCCACGCCGATCCGGCAACCGGAGCTGGGTATCGACATCCAGACCTTCACCCCGGTCGCGATGATGGGCGTCGATCCCTTCGCGCTCTGGGTCCATAAGGATAGCGGTATTGAAACCTTCGAGCAGTGGCTCGAGACGGTCAAGGCTGCGGATGGCGAATATGTCGTTGGCGGCACCGGCACGGGTCAGGAAGACAGCATCGTCTTCGCCTATCTGAGCAAGGCCTATGACCTCAAGCTGAAATACATCCCGTTCGACGGTGGCGGTGCGGTTGCCGCGGCCCTTGCGGGTCAGCAGATCATGGGGACGGTCAACAATCCGGCAGAGGCCCGCGGCTTCTATCAGTCGGGGGATGTGCGCCCGCTTCTGGTGTTCTCGGACGAGCGGATGGATGCCTATCCGGACGCGCCGACGCTCAAGGAAAAGGGCCATGACTTCAGCTACTACAACCAGCGGGCCATTGTCGGCGCGCCGGGCATGTCGGACGAGGCGGCAACCTACTATCAGGACCTGTTTGCCGAAGTCTACAACTCGGAGGAATGGCAGGGCTACATGGAAAAGGAGTCGCTCTCGCCGCTCTGGATGGATGCCGATCAACAGCGTGGCTACTGGAAGGTGCAGGTCGACAACCACACCGACCTGCTGTCCGGCATGAAGTGATCCACCGCAAGGTCTGAAGAAATTAGGGAGGGCTGACAAATGCGTGTTGGCGAAATAGTGACGGCGGGCGTGCTGGCCCTCCTTTCCATCTATCTGATGTACAAGGCATCCGCGAACGGGATTGGCTACACAAGGGGGAGCGGCCCCCAGGGCGGCTTCTGGCCCTTCTGGCTGTCGGCCGGGATGCTGATCTCCACGGGCTTCATCGCGCTCAACTGGGTGCGGCAGGTGTCGCCGCAATCGCGCTCGCAAGAGCCGGTGCTCGACAGCTTTGGCCTCAAGACGCTTTTGCTCGTCGGTGGCGGGATTATCGGCTTCGTCGCGCTTATCGACATCGTGTCGATGTACGGCGCCGTCGCGATCTTCATGTTTTACTATATCAAGCTGCTCGGCCAGCACAGCTGGCGGCTGACAGTGCCGATGGTGCTGCTGTTTCCGCTCGGGCTGTTCTTCTTCTTCGAGGGGCTGATGCAGATCAGCATGCCGACGGGGATGAGCTTTACCGACCCGGTCTTCAACGTGCTTTACAACATCATTTACTGAGCCGCTCAGGGCCAGCTGACACAAGGGCGACAAGCAAGCCATGGAAATTCTATCTCTACTGGGCGACGGTATGCTGGTCGCCATCCAACCTCTCAACCTCATGCTGATCCTGATCGGCGTGACACTCGGTCTCTTCATCGGTGCGATGCCCGGTCTGGGGTCGGTCAACGGGGTCGCGATCCTCTTGCCGGTCACCTTTCTGGTGCCGCCCGGCTCGGCGATCATCTTCCTGGCGGCGATCTATTACGGCGCGATGTATGGCGGGGCGATCTCGTCGATCACCCTCGGCATTCCCGGCGCGTCGACGGCGGTGGCGACCACTTTTGACGGTCGACCGCTGGCGATGATGGGCAAGGCGCGCCTCGCGCTGGTTGCGGCGGCCATCGGATCCTTCGTCGGCGGCACGGTGGCGAACATTCTGTTCACCGGTTTCGCGCCCCTGCTGGCCACCGTCGCGCTCAGCTTCGGGCCGCCCGAGATCTTCGCGCTCATGCTGCTGGCCTTCGCGACCTTCGTGGGTCTTGGCGGCGACGACATCGCCAAGACCGTCTTTTCGATCTGTTTCGGTTTGGTGCTCGCCACGGTCGGATTTGACCAGGTCTCGGGCGCGCCGCGGCTGCTGCTGTTCGATCTCAGCGGCTTTCTCGGCGGGATCAGCTTTCTGGTGCTGGCGATCGGTGTCTATGGCATCGGCGAGATGATCTGGACCCTCGAGAGCACGCGCGGCGAGGTCACCACGACGGACGCGAAAATGTCGGTCAAGGGGATTGTCGAGGATATGGGCGAGACCGCCCGCAAGGGCTGGAAGGGCACGGCGATCGGGTCGTTCCTCGGCTTCTTCGTCGGCGTGCTACCAGCCGCCGGTGCGACACCGGCCTCATTGATGTCCTATGCGATCACCAAGATGGTGTCGAAGAACAAGCACGAATTCGGCAAGGGCCATGTCGGTGGCGTGACCGCCCCCGAGGCAGGCAACAACTCGGCCTCGACCGGTTCGATGCTGCCGATGCTGACGCTCGGCATTCCCGGCTCTCCCACAACCGCCATCCTCTTGGGCGGCATGGTGATCTGGGGGCTGACACCCGGGCCGCGTCTGTTCGTGGATGAGCCGGATTTCGTCTGGGGCCTGATCGGCTCGTTCTACGTGTCGAACGTCTTTGCCCTTCTGGTGAACATATGCGCCATTCCGCTCTTCATCTGGATGCTGCGGATGCCGTTCACCGTGCTGGCGCCGCTGATCTTCGTGCTGTCGGTCGTCGGGGGCTATGCCGCCATGCAGGACATGTTCGATATCTGGCTGATCCTGGCGTTCGGCTTCGGGGCGTTCCTCCTGCGCAAGTTCGACTATCCGCTGGCACCCGCAGTTCTGGCCATCGTGCTCGGGCCGATTGCCGAGCCGACCCTGCGGCAGTCGTTGCTGCTGTCCTCGGGTGATCCGTCGATCTTCTTCACCCGGTCGATCTCGATGCCGATCATGGTGGTCGCGATCATCCTGATCCTGATGCCGGCCTTCAAGTATCTGCGGCCGCGCCGGACCAGCGCGGCGGAGTAAGCCGCCGCGACATGACGGGGACAAGACGAGAGGGGGCCAGGCGGGCCCCCTTTCAGCTTTCGTAACGGGTGCTGCCGCGTCGGTTCTCGTCGATCGGCAGTTCCATCAGCAAGGGTTGATGCGCGCGTTGCGAACAGGCCTGGCGCGGGCAGAGATTACAGTTCAGCCCGATTGGCGCGTAAAGCTTGGGGTCGTCGAAATTGTAGCTTGATGCATAGCGCAGGCGCGGTGCGTATTTCGCCTCGCAGCCAAGCGCGAGCGTGAGGCGGCGGTCCTGTGTCTCTTCGCTGAAGACCGGGCGGTGCACGGTGCGGCTGATGGTGAAATAGCGCGCGCCGTCGGGCATCTCGACGAATTGCGGCATGATCACGCCGGGGGTGTAGAACGCGGTATGAATGTTCCAGACCGGGCACGATCCGCCATATTCCGCCAGGTGAAACGAGGTCGAGTTGAACCGCTTGGTGACGTTGCCCGCCTTGTCGATGCGCAGAAAAAAGAACGGCACGCCGCGCGCGCCGTCGCGTTGCAGGGTGGTCAGGCGCTGGCAGACCTGCTCGAAGGAGGTGCTGAAGACCGCCCCGACCCGGTCGATGTCGTAGCGCGCCGCCTCGGCCTCGTGCAGGAAAGCGTCATAGGGCATCAAGAGGGCTGCGGCGAAGTAATTGGCCAGTTCCACCCGCAGCCGCGCGAGGGCAGGGTGCGACGCGAGGCCGCTGCGCCGGACGATGCCGGACAGGACGTCGGGATATTCGACCAGACACAGCACATGAGCGAGTTGAAAGACGCGGTTTGCGGTGTTGAGCGCCTGCGACAGGTGCACGGTGCCGTCGCTTTCGTCGTAATAGCGCAGCGCATCGCCGAGATCGCCGATCTTGCGGATCCGTGTTTTTACGCCGTGGCGCTGTTCCAGCCGCTGCCGCAAGGCGAAGAAACGATCCTCGGGCGAGGCGAAATCGACCGGTGAGGCCGCTTCTGCCGCCCGCTCCAGCTCTGGAAAGTGATTGCCGTGATCGCGAAAGAAGTCGTGGATCACGGTTTCGGGCGAGGTGCGCAAAAGCTCGTCCGCGTTGTTCTCTCCGGCCAGGCTCAGGATTTTCTCGAGCGCCGTGCGATAGGCCGCGTGCAGATCGAGAAACCGCTCGACCACGCGCGGCGCATGATCGACCGCGCCGCGCAATTCCTGAAGATCGGGCTGATCGCCGGAAAACACCGGATCGCGCAACGCGTTGCGCAGATCGGCCACCCGGCGCGTGCTCTCGTCGCGCGAGAGGTCGCGCCAGTCGACGGCATAGACCTCGGCGATACGCATGAGCAGTTGCACCGAGAGGCTGCGCTGGTTGTTTTCCAGCAGGTTGATATAGGACGCGCTGACCTCGAGCTTGCCCGCCATTTCGGCCTGCGTCTGGCCCCGTTCGCGGCGCAACTGGCGCAGTTGCGGGCCGATCAGTGTCTTTGCCATGCGGTGATCCTTACAATATTACAAAACTGAGATTTGTAACGTTTACTATATACACATTGACATTAATTTCGTAGCGGAATCACTGCGTCCCGGTATAGTGGGGCCTTGTCTTGATAGAAGACGATCCAGCATTTTCCGAAAGGGCAGACATGACGTATCGCATCGTAATCCTCGGGGCCTCTTACGGCTCGCTTCTTGGCACCAAGCTGCTGATGGCGGGGCATGATGTGACGCTGGTCTGCCGTCAGGCGACCGCCGATCTGATCAATGCCGAGGGCACCGATGTGCGCATCAAGCTGCGCGACGAGGTCGAGCACCGCGCGTTCCGCTCACATGACCTGCCCGGCACATTGAACGCGCTCGCGCCCGAGGACGTGAACCCGGCGGAGTACGATATGGTGGCGCTGGCCATGTCCGAGCCGCAATATTGCGCCGACAACATCGTCGATCTGTTGGGCCGGATCGCGGCTGCGGGCACGCCGTGCCTGTCGATCATGAACATGCCGCCGCTGCCCTATCTGCGCCGAGTCGAGGGGCTGGATACGTCGCGGCTCGAGGCTGCCTATACCTGTCCCAAGGCCTGGGCCGGGTTCAAGCCCGGCACCGTCACGCTGTGCAGCCCCGATCCGCAGGCGTATCGCGTGCCCGAGGACGGGGCCAACACGCTGCATGTCGGCCTGCCCACGAATTTCAAGGCCGCCCCGTTTGAGGACGAGGCCCATAACCGGATCCTGCGCGACCTCGAAAGCGGCATCGACGCGGTCACCGTGGACGGCAAGGACGTGCCGGTCAAGCTGCGGGTCTTCGACTCGATCTTCGTGCCCTTCGCCAAGTGGAGCATGCTGCTGACCGGGAATTATCGCTGTGTGCTTGCCGACGGCGCACGCCCGATCAAGGAGGCGGTGCATGGCGACCCGGCGCTGTCAGAGCGGATTTACAGCACGGTGGACGAGGTGGTCCGGCGGCTTGGGGCGGATGCGGCGGACGCGGTGCCGTTCGAGAAATACGCAAAGGCCGCCGACGGGTTGCTCAAGCCGTCCTCGGCGGCGCGGGCCATCGAGAGCGGCGCGGACCGGATCGAGCGGGTAGATATGCTGGTCAAGCTGATCGCCGAGCAACAGGGTGTGGAGACTGCCGAATTCGCGGGTATCGTCGACACGGTCAATGCCCGGCTTGACGCCAATCGCCGCGACGCGGCGTGATTTGACATCAGCGGGCAGGGCCGTCACTGGCCCTGCCGATGTCGCTGAATTTCAGGGCCCGGGCGCGGCTCAGAGAACGCCGAGCAACTCGGACTTCCGCGCGAGATAGGGAACGATCTTGTCACGGTCTAGGCCCAGTTCGGCCAGCTTCGCATCGCTGAGGCGTGACAGTTTCTCGACGTCGCGGGCCATTCGATTGGCGGCGATGATCGACTGGAAAAAGAAACTCACGGCACGCAGCGGGGCAAGTGCCACGCGCGCGATGCTGGCGGCGAGGGGGGAGCTGTGGCTGGTGTGGGAGGAATAGGTCATGACGTCTCGCTCCTTGCGTTGCCGCATCTGCGCGTTAAAATATACTGCACTGCAGCATTTTTCCATAGTGGTGGACGCAAACCCGCTCTGCATCAGAGGCATGGCTGTGTTTCCGGGGTATGGCCGCCGCATGAAAGAGCTTGTCCACGCGTCCTCTCGCGGGCCATGATAAGGTGCGACGCAACTGTGCCGGAGCCCCGTATGTCCGACGACATTCTCTACAATGATCAACATATCGATTTCCTCGAAGACCTGTGGGGCGAGGGTTTTCTGTCGCCGGGCGGGGCCGAGGAGGTCGCGCGGGTGATCGAGGGCATGGAGATCGCGGGCAAGCATGTGCTTGATATCGGGTGCGGTTCGGGCGCGATCGCGGTGTTGCTCGCGCGCGAGTTCGGCGCGGCGAAGGTCACCGGGATCGACGTGGAGGCCCCGGTCTGCGAGGCCGCGCGGCGTCGCGTCGCGGATGCCGGTCTGAGCGACCGGATCGAGATCATCGAGGTCACGCCGGGGCCGATGCCGTTCGAGGCGGCCAGCTTCGACGTTGTCTTTTCCAAGGATTCGATCATCCACATCCCCGACAAGGTGGCGATGGCCGCCGAGGCGTTTCGCGTGCTCAGACCGGGCGGGCGGTTTGTCGCCTCCGACTGGCTGACCAGTCACGACGGGGAGATGTCGCCAGAAATGGCGCATTACGTGAAGATGGAAGCGCTGGAGTTCCGCATGGCCTCGCCAAAGACCTATCGCGCGGCGATGGAGGGGGCAGGGTTCACCGATGTCGAGTTGATCGATCGCAACCCGTGGTACCGCGAGGTGTCCGCCTCCGAGCTGGCCGAGTTGAGCGGGCCGGGCCGTGCGGGCTGGGAGACGCGGCACGGCGCGGAATTCATCACCCAGCAGATCGAGATCTGGCAAGCGATGCAGCCGGTTCTGGCCTCGGGCGAGCATTGTCCGCATCACATCCGGGGGCGCAAACCGGCATGATAGACCCGCTGCCGCCCGAGGCGCTGATGCTGGAGACCGAGCGGCTTCTCCTGCGGCCTATGACCCGCGCGGATGAGGATATCGCGGCGCGGCTGCTCTGTGATCCAAAGGTCATGCATTATGTCACCGAGGTGCCGTTGACGGCTGACGAGGTGGCGGAGCATATGCAGAACGCCGTGAAGCGCGGGGCCGGCGGGCGGATCGGGATCTGGACCGCGACCCGCAAGGACACGGGCGAGAAGATCGGCGATGGCGTGCTGACCCCGGTGCCGATTGATGCCGACGAGACTGATTGGAGCCAGGTTGTCCCCGACGCCTATCCCGCCGACCGGATCGAGGTGGGCTACCTGCTGATCCCGGAGGCGTGGGGGCAGGGCTACGCGACCGAGATCTGCGCGCGTCTGCTGCGGTTCGGCTTCGAGCAGACGTCACTGGCGGAAATCGTGGCGACCACCGATCCGGAGAATATGAAATCCCAGCACGTGCTGGAGAAATGCGGGATGCGGTCGGTCGGGCTCCGGAGGGCCTACGGCTATGACGACGTGCCTTGGTTCGAGATGACGCGCAGCGAGTGGGAGGTTCGCCACGCGGCTCAGGCGTCCCACCAATTACCGTCCGGATCGCCCGGATAGACCCCGAGGTTAGCCCCGTGCGACTGGTAGCCCATCAGGCGGCGCACATGGTCGGGGTAGCTGTCGGCGATGTCGCGCGGCACGCTGAGATACATGTTTTCCTCCTGCCGCAGCCAGCCCAGGGAATAGGTGGTGATCAGCCCGGTGCGCGGTATCCCGGTGTTGTTGCGCCCGCCCGCATGGACCGCCCGGCCCAGATAGAACAGCACCGAGCCGCGCGGCATCACTGCCTGCACGATCTCATCCTCGCCGATGACGTCGATCTCGCGCATGTCCTGCGAGCCGGGCACCACCCGCGTCGCCCCGTTCTCGGCGGTGAAATCCGTAAGCGCCACCATGGCCGAGATCTGCCATTCGATGCCGGGCACGCGGACCGGATAGAAATCGTCGTCGCGGTGCAGCATCTGATTGCCTTCGCCGGGCATGATCTCGATCGCGGTGGACGAGCCGATGCGATAGCTCTCGCAATGCGGTCCCAGCACGTGATCGCAGACGGCGAGCATCAGGGGATGGGCGAGGATATCCGCAGCAGCACGCGACAGTCCTAGGATGCCACCCAGTCGGCGTGTCTTGTAGCCGTTGAATTCATTGGTAAATTTCAGGCCCTGCGCGTCAAAGGGTTTGCGCAATTCTGCCTGAACCCGGTCGAGCAGCGGCGTGTCGATCACGTTTTCCACGATGACCGCCCCGTCGGTCATCAACTGTGCGCCGATTGCGGCGTCGGGGGTGAGTCTGGAGATTTCAACCATTGTATTGCGCGCTGAGCTCGGTGAGCCCCGCCTCCATGATGTTGAACATTTCGTCGATCTGCGCCTCGGATATGATCAGCGGCGGCGAGAACACCGCCATGTTGCCGAAGGGTCGCAGCAGCAGCCCCTTCGCCTCGCAGGCATCGTCGAGCTTTTGCCCGAATTTCTGGTAGGCGGCAAAGGATTCACGGTCGAGATCGGGGCGGCATTCGATACAGCCCAGAAGCCCCGCGCCGCGCACGTCGCCGACGATGTCGAACCTGTCCTTTATGTCCTGCAAGCGGCCTTGGAACTGTGGCGTCACGCGGCACACATGGCCAAGGATATCCTCGTGTTCCATGATCTCGATATTGGTGATCGCCGCGGCGCAGGACACCGGGTGTCCGGAATAGGTGTAGCCGTTGTAGAACACGTCGTCGCCCTCGGCCTCGGCCAGCCGCGCCATCACGCCGTCGGAGATGATACAGGCCCCGAGCGGCAGATAGCCCGAGGTCAGCCCCTTGGCGCAGGTGATCATGTCGGGCACGATGCCGTATTCGGCCTCGGACGCGAACCAGTGGCCGAGCCGCCCGAAGCCGGTGACCACCTCGTCCGAGATATAGAGGATGTCATGAGCGCGACAGATGTCGCGGGTGCGCCGGTGATAACCCGGCGGCGGCACGATCACGCCGCCCGAGCACAGGATGGGCTCGGCGATGAAGGCGGCGATCCGGTCGGCCCCCACCTCGGCAATCAGCGTCTCCAGATCGGCGACCTTGGCATCGCACCAGGTTGCAAGGCTCATGCCCTCGGGGCGGTGAAAGGGGTTCACGTCGGGCAGGAAGCGCACAAGCTCGTGGGCCTTGTCGAAACGGGTATTGAAGCGTTCTTTCCCGGTCACAGTCGCGGCCAGGTAGGTCGAGCCGTGATATCCCTTTTCGCGCCCGATCACGATTTTCTTTTCGGGCCGTCGGAGCCGCGTGTTGAGAAACATCGCGGTGCGCAGCGCGGTATCGACGGCGGTCGATCCGCCGGTGGTGAAATGCACGGTGTTGAGGTCGCCGGGCGCGCGCTCGGCGATCATGCGGGCAAGGGTCGAGGCGGGCTCTGAGGTGAACGACCACGGCGAGGCATAGGGCATGCGCATCACCTGCGCCGAGATCGCGTCGGCCATCTCCTGCCGGCCATAACCGATCTGCGTGCACCACATGCCGCCGGGCCCGTCGATATAGCGCTTGCCCGCCGCGTCCCAGAGATAGATGCCGTCGGCGGTGTTCACCCGCATGTATTCATCCGACCCGAAGCCTTGCACATCCGCCCAGGGGTGCAGGTTGTGATCCCTGTCCCAGGTGGTCAGGTCGGCGTCGCTTGGCGTATTCTCGAGTTTGTTCATGGATGATCCTCCGTTACCTGCGGGCAGGCGGTGTGGCCCTTGCGCGCGAGGGTGCGAAAAACGCGCCCTCGACCGGGGTGAGGCGCGCCATGCGCCTATCCCACTTGCCCTCTTGCAGGGTGTAGATTTCCGCCCAGAGCCGGGCGGGACGTTTGCGGGTATGGGTCGTTGTGACATGGGCCAAGGCGATGTTGCGCTTGGCGGTGGGGGACCAGATGCCTGAGGTGATATGGCCCACCTCGCGCCTGCGATTGTGGTAGACGAGCGCGCCCTGCGCCGGTTTGAAACCCTCGACATCGACCCGCAGGAGCAGGCTGCGCGGGGTGTCGCGCGCCGAAAGGAGCGCGCGGCGTCCGTTGAAATGGCCCTTGGTGAAATCCACCAGCCGTGCCAGCCCCAACTCGAACGGGGTCTGGCCCCGGTGCAGACGCTCGGTGGCGTGGACCGGCTGAAAATCGACCCCGGCGGTCAGGAACCCGGCCTCGATCCGGGCGATATTGACCGCCTCGTAGCCGATTGCGCGCAGCCCCTTATGCGCGCCCGCCTGCCACAGCCGGTCCCACAGGGCCGGGGCCGCCTTCCAGTCGCACCACAACTCATATCCCAGATCGCCGGTGAAGCCGGTGCGCGACACGCGCAGTCCGGCCTCGACCTGCCGGTGATCGAAGGGCATGAGCCCGGCCACGTCGAGCCCGGCATCGGCCAGCACGGCAAAGGCGGTGGGACCCTGAAGCGCGAGCCCGGCGAGCGTATGGCTTTCATCGGTGATCGCGGCGTCGAAGCCGAGGGCGGCATCGAGCAGCCAGGTGAGCATGGGTTCCTGACAGCACAGCCGCCAATCATCGGGGCCGAGCCGAAAGAGCGTACCGTCGTCGATCACATGGCCCGCCTCGTCGCACCAGACCGCATAGCCGACCCGTCCGGGCCGGATATTGCCGATGTTGCGGGTGACCATGCGGTCGAGCAGCGCGGTCGCCCCGGCCCCCGTTACCCGGTAGCACCGCATTGGCGAGATATCGAGCAGGGCGGCCTGATTGCGCAGCGCGAAGTATTCGAACTCCACGCTGTCGAGCACCGAGGGCGCGGCATAGCCCGCCCAGTCGTACCACGCCTGCGCGCGGCTTTGCGCGGCGAGCCGGTCATGGACCGGGCCGGGCGCGAGGCCCAGCATGGGATCGGCGAAGATGCTCACGTGCTCTGCTCCAGCGCACAAAGCGCCGCGTTGCGCCCCGAAAGCCCCATCACATCGCCGCCCGGATGCGCTGCCGCGCCGCACAGATAGAGCCCGCGCGGGCCGATCCGGTGACGGCCCAGCCCGATCGCAGGGCGCAGCATGAACAGCTGGTCGAGCGCCATTTCGGCATGGTGCCAATGCCCGCCCGCCACGCCGGTCTGTGCCGCGATCCGGTCGGGGGTGATCACCTGTGCGCTGTCAATCTGCGTCGCGAGGCGGGGCAGAGTGCGCGCCAGTGTGTCCCGCGTGATGCCCTCCAGCCGGGCGCGCGCCGCGTCGGTCCAGCCGCCCTCGAGGTCAACCGGGGCGTATTGCACGATGGCCGACAGCCAGCGGCTGCCATCCTTGTGCGTCACCGGCACCGCCTCGATCACCGGGGCGGTGGACATCTCGCCGTATTTCGCAGCGTTGCTGGCCGCGTCGACATAGGCGGCGGAGGGCGCGAAGACCAGCCGCGCGTCGCGCAGCCCCTCGGGCAGATCGTCGAGCGCGGCCCCGTCTCGCAGGCGCAGGTTGACCTTGGCTGCCGTTCCCCGCGCGCGGATCGTGTGGATGCGGCGCGCGGTTTCGATGTCGCTATGCGCTACCCCCATAAGGGCAAGCGTGCCTTGTGGACCGATGCTGTTCAGAACGACGGGCGCGGTGAAGGTCTGCCCGTCCGCCGTCTCGACCCCGGTCACGGCGTCATCCTCGATCCGGATTCGGGTCACCTCGACGCCGGTTTCGATCCTGCATCCGGCGGTGCGCGCCGCCTCGGCGAACATCGCCGCGACCGCCTCCATCCCGCCGACGGGCCGGGTGATGCCGCCGCCATGCCCCATCCGGTAGATCAGGTTGAACACCGTCCCGGGCGCGCGCGGACCCATGGCCGCGCCGCGCGCCGCATCGGCGGCGAACAGCCCGGCCAGTGGCCCATCGGGCATCTCATCGAGAATGAGATCGCTGGCGTTCGACAGCAGCAGTTGCAGAAAGCGGCGCATTTCGGGCTTGCCCCATCCGCGCAGGCGCAGGCCCACGCGTGCCAACCGCAGGGTCTGGCGCAGCCCGGATGCGGACCAGAGCGGCGATGTCCCGCCCGGCACCGGCGCTTCGGCCAGCAGGCGCAGCAGATCGCCATAGCGCGCCAGCCGGTTCAAGAGCGTCTCGGCGGCGTGGGCGTCGGGGTGCGGCGCGCCTGACAGCGTCTCGGCGCGCCGGTCGCGCAGCACCACATGCTTGCCGTGCTCAGACAGCGACACCGTCGCCATCGTGTCCCGTGCGAAGGGCAGGTTCGCCGCATCAAGCCCGATGTCGCGCAGCGCCACCGGGCTCAGGTTATACAGAAGATGCGCAAGCGCCGGTCCCTCCGCCTGCGACAGCACCGCCATGCCGCCGGGGGCCGCGTGCTGTTCGAGCAGGCAGACCGATTTGCCTTTTCTGGCCAGCATAGCGGCGGCCACAAGCCCGTTGACGCCGCCGCCGATCACAATCGCATCGTAGCGTGTCATGCCGCGTATCCCGTCATGCGCTTGCCCCGGGTCCGGCGGAGGATGGCGCGGGCGGCATTCGCCCCCGCCGCGCCCATCACGCCGCCGCCGGGATGCGCCGAGGAGCCGCAGAGATAGAGCCCGCGCACGGGCGAATCGTATTGCGCATAGCCCGGCACCGGACGGTTGAAGAACAGTTGATCGAAGGTCAGTTCGCCCTGAAAGATGTTGCCCTCGGTCAGCCCCACCTCGCCCTCAAGCTCGAGCGGCGAGCGCACCTCCATATGCACGATGCGGTCGCGGATATCTGGGCAGGCGATGGCGATCTGGTTGAGCACCGTGTCGGCCAGCGCGCCGCGCCGTGTCTCGGTCCAGTTCTCGGCCGCGCGCACCCCGTCGACCGCGAGGTCATAAGGCGCGTATTGCACGAAGACCGTCATCATATGCGCCCCCTCCGGTGCCATGGTCGGGTCGATCTGGCTGGGGATCAGCATGTCGATATAGGGCCGCGCGGACCAGCGCCCGGCCTTCCAGTCGTCATAGCCGCGCTCCAGCTCATGCAGGCTCTCGGAGACGTGCATGTCGCCGCGCAGGAAGCTGGCATGCGGCGGGGCCGCAGGAAAGTCGGGCAGGCGGTCCAGCGCGATGTTGAGCTTGGCCGAGGAGCCCCGGATCTTGAACCGCTCAACCGAGCGGGTGAAGTCGTCGGGCAGTGCGCCCGCCTCCAGCAGCGTCAGGAAGGTGCGTTTGACATCCATGTTCGAGGCCACCACCGGGGCGCTGAATTCCGCCCCGTCCGAGAGGGCGACTCCGGTCGCCCGGCCGTCGCGGGTCAGGATCCGCTCGACCCCCGCGCCGGTGCGGATCGTGCCGCCATGATCGCGCACCGCCGCCGCGAGCGCGTTCGAGATCGCGCCCATTCCGCCACGCGCAAAGCCCCAGGCACCGATCCCGCCGTCGATATCGCCCATGTAATGATGCAACAGCACATAGGCGGTGCCCGGCGAATAGACCCCGAGCCCGGTGCCGATGATCCCCGAGCCCGCCAGATGCGCCTTGATCAGATCGTTCTCGAAATGCTCGTCGAGGAAATCGCCGATCGACATGGTCCAGAAGCGCAGGGTCTCGGCCAGCTCGCGCGCGCCGAGATTGTGGGCCTTGCGCAGCAGATAGGCCATCTCGCCCAGATCGCGCGGCCGCAATGCCGCCGGATCGGGCGCATCGCGCAGCAGGAACGGGCGGATGAAGCGGCATTGCCGCAGGATTGCGCGTGCGTAGCGGGGATAGGCCTCGGCATCGCGCGGGGAATGGCGCGCCATCTCGCGGCGCAGGGCGTTGTGGTCCGAATAATAGGCGAAATGGCCGCCGTCGCGGGTGAAGCTTGCGCCGCCCTCGTAGGGAATGACCTGCAACCCGTATTTCGGTAGGTCGAGATCGCGCGCGATCTCGCGGCGCAGCAGCGAGCAGACATAAGAACAGTTCGAATAGGTCCAGCCGTCGCAGAGCGAGCGGCTGACCGCCGCGCCGCCCACCCAGTCGTTCTTTTCCACGACCAGCACCCGCAGCCCGGCCCGTGCCAGATAGGCCGCCGCCGTCAGCCCGTTATGGCCCGCACCCGCCACGATAACGTCAAAGGAAGTCCGGTCATCTGCCATCTGTCACCTTTCCTTATGGCTTTACACCGGCGCGGGAGTTTCGTAAAGTTTATTTGAGCGCTCAATCAAATTTTTCTGAATGAGGCCGTCAAGAGGAGCCCAGAGATCATGCAGGACGCAGCACAGCGCGCGCGGCATCATGGCCGCTGACATGCCGGAGCCGCGCCCGCGCAAGGAGCGGGCCGAGAATGCCGGGCGCAGGCGGCGGCAGCTTCTTGACGCGGCGCGGCGCTCGATCCTGAAACACGGGCTGGCGCGGACCACGCTAGCGACGGTCTCGGCAGAGGCGGGGCTCTCGCAGGGGGTGGCGGTGTTCTATTTCAAGTCGAAAGGCGGGCTGCTGACCGAAACGCTGCGCGATCTCTATCAGGGTTATGAGGATCACTGGACTGCAGCACTCGAGGCGGCGGGTAGCGATCCGCAGGCGCGGCTTTCGGCGATCATCGCGGCGGATTTCGATACGGCGGCCTGCGGGTCCGAGGTGTTACCGATGTGGTTCGCGTTCTGGGGCGAGTTGCATTTTCAGGCGCAATACGATGAGGTCGCCCGGGAATTCGACGATCGCCGCCGAGCCGCCCTCGTGGAGATCTGGCAGGCGGTGCGGGTCGATCTGGCGGCGGAGGAGGTCGTGCAGATCGCCGATATGGTCGAGACCCTGACCGACGGCTACTGGCAGCATCTGCACCTGACGCCGGATCGCATCGACCGGACCGAGGCCCATGCCGCGACCGAACGCGCGCTCGCGCGGCTGGTGGGTGTGGCTTGAAGCGGACCTTTGGTGTTAACGAGATGAGCCGCCCGGGGGGCGGTCGGGCGCTGCGCGGCGGTGCCTGCGGCACCTCGATTCCGCGCATTGGTCCTAGATGTCAACGGCAGATCCAGGCCATTCGGCTCCTCCGCCCCTAACGGGCCGTCCTCTGACGCTTCGCTTTGGGAAACCGGACCCGTGCCCGAGGTCCCGCTGCATCTCAAGCCGGTTTGCCGATCGCTAGACCCCCAGCCTGTCCAGAAGGCGCAGGCGCAGGATTTCGGCCTCCACCGCGATGTTGCGCGCGAATGAAAAGGGCAGGGGTTTGAGCGGGCTGGTCGGGAAATCGAGCGTATCCCGCTCTGCCCCTGCCGCCCACCGCGCCATCACCCGGCCCATCGCGGTGGCGATCGCCACGCCGCGCCCGTTATAGCCGAGCCCGGCGATCATCCTCGGCTCGATCTCGTGCAGATGCGGGTAGTGATCGGGGGTCAACGCCACGTAGCCGCCCCAGGCATGTTGCCACTCGACGCCCTCAAGCTGTGGAAAGAGCTGCGTGCTGATGCGGCGCAGCCATGCGATCTGGCGCGCGGTCGAGCGGTCGTTATAGGTGCCGCGCCCGCCCATCACGAAGCGGCCATCGGGGTCCTGCCGGAAATACAGAAGCAGCCGACGCGCGTCGGACAGGGCATGGCCGCCCGCAAGGATCGAGCGGCGCAGATTGTCCGACAGCGGCGCGGTCGCGACCTGCACCGAGCGCACCGGCAGGAACGAGCGCGAAAGCGGTTTGATGACATCGCCGGAATAGGCATTGGTGCAGAGCAGCACCTGTTCTGCGCGCAGGCGGCCGCCCGGTGTGCGCAGAACGAAATCGCCGCCGTCGCGGGTGATCTCCAGGGCGGGGCTGTCTCCGAAGATCCGTGCGCCCTGGGCCTGCGCGGCGGCGGCCAGCCCCAGGGCATAGTTCAGCGGGTGCAACGAGCCGCCGCGCCGGTCGATCACCCCGCCGAGATAGGCGTCGGTGCCGGTCAGGCGCTGCATCGCGTCGCGGTCGAGCGTGGCCATGCCGCCACCGTGATCGGCCCAGTCGGCGGCCAGCGCGTGAAGCTGGCGCAGGGTCTTGGGCGTATGCGCGGCGCGCAGCCAGCCGGGGCGGCGCGCGGCGCAGTCGATGCCGTGCCGGTCGATCAGGTCGAAGACCAGATCGCCCGCCTCTCCGGCCATGCGAATCATGCGGCTGCCCCAGTGCTCGCCGAACCTGGCCTTGATCACCGAGGGCGCGTCCTTCAGGCCGACATTGACCTGCCCCCCATTGCGCCCCGACGCGCCCCATCCGGGATGTTCGGCATCGAGCACGACCACCTTTGCCCCACCCTCGGCCAGGTGCAGCGCCGCCGAAAGCCCGGTGTAACCGGCGCCGACCACCGCGACATCCGCGCGCATCTCGCCGTGAAGCGCGGGAAAGTCTGTGCTGGCATTGGCGGTCGCGCTCCAGAGGCTGTCGGCGATCACCGCGCGTTCGTTTCGGATCATGATGCGCCTTTCGGGCCGGTGCGTGGTCTTTCGCTAGTGGCCGATAGTGACGTCAGGCCAGTGCGCGTGCAATGGCCTTGGCTGTCGACTTGCCGCTCTTGAACGCGCCGTTGACCAGCGCCGAGGTGGCCCCGCCCATGGCTTCGCCGGCGAAGAACAGCCGTTCCGCCAGCGGCTCGGCCAGCACCTTGCGCGCGCCCCATGCCCCCGGGCGCACCGCGCCATAGGCCCCGAGGGTGAGCGGATTGTCCGCCCAGTCGGTGGCAAAGCCTTTCACGAAGTGCTTTCTCGCGTCGCTGCCGACGCAATGCACGAGCGCCTCGAGGGCGAAATCGACCACCGCGTCCTGGCCCTGCGCATAAAGATCCCAGGCGAATTGCCCGCCGATATTGCCGAACAGGTAGTCATGCCCGCAGGGCCAGGCCACGAAATAGCACGCCTCGCCCGCCTTGTCGGCGGGGATGTCATAAGTCACCCAGTTGTTTTCGCCCAGGCCAAGCCGCGCCCCGTCGAACAGCATCGGCACCTTCATCAGCAGGCCCATTGGGATCTCGGCGGCGGCTTGCAGCTTGCGCGCGGGCAGGGCGGGCGTGAAACGGATCGTACCCGCGTTCAACACGCCGGTGGAGACGGTGACAAGACAGGCTCGTGCCCGCAGCGTGCCGCGCAAGGTCTCGACCGCGACCCCCGGCCCGGACCAGTCGACCGCCTGCACCGTTGTGTCGAGTGCGACAGGCAGACCCTCGGCAAGGGTGGCCACGACCGCGCCCAGACCTTCCTTGACGATGTAACTCGGCTGACTTTCCGAGCCGTGATAATAGTCGGCGGTCGAAAGCTGATCGAAATCGACACCGTAATCCATTGCTCCAGTCCAGGATTGCACCGCGGCCCCGAATGGCATGTCGCGGACCACGCTGGCGGCGGGCACGTCCTGCCCGGCTGCGCCGGCGCGCTCGACCGCCCGTATCAGCGCGCCCCAGGCGCGGTCATAGGCGGCCCAGTCGGCATCGCTGGCGCGGTTGCCGTCGATGTCGAAAAGGTCGGTGTCGGCCGTGGTATGATCGACCAGCGTGAAGCCAGCCTTCTTGCCGATCTGGGTGAACGGGTTGTGAGTGGCACCCGATATCCACGAGCAGCCGTGATCGACCGGCGCACCGAGCGTGGCGCTCTCTGTATAGGCGCGCCCGCCGACCCGGGGCGCGGCCTCGACGATCACGACGGAGAGACCGCGTTTGTGCAACTCTCGCGCGGCCCCCATCCCGGCGGCACCCGCACCGATGATGATCACGTCGGGATTGGTCGGGAGGGTTTGGGCAAGCAAGGGCGTGGCTCCGGCCAGGGTCATGCCGACCAGAACGGCACGGCGGGAAAGGGTATCTGTCATCGGTTTTGTTCAACTGTGTCGTGGTCATGACTGCCACCGCCGAGGCGGCCATGCGGGTTGCGACAAATGCCCCATTTTCAGGCCTCTCAATGGCGATCACGCGCTTGTGGGGCAATTTTCTTGACTCGTTTCGCTATCCTGGTGAATGATTGAATGATTATTCAAAGTTAATGCCGGGAACGCTCGAAAGTCAATCACTGATGACCCGGCAGAGGCCGCGACACGCGTGCAATGATCAAACAGCGGGCACCGCTCCGGGCGGGCGAACCCGCATCAACAGGGGAGACTGGACTGTCATGGATGTTCTCGATCAACTGGGCGCGGTGCGCGAAGGAAAGCTGAGCCGCCGCAGGTTCACCAAGGGATTGCTTGCGGCCGGGGTGGCAATGACAACGATGCCGATCAACTCGCGCCGGGCGATGGCGCAGACCGGTGAGCAGGCCACCTATTTCACCTGGGGCGGATATGACATCCCCGAGCTGTTCGGTGAGTATGAGGCCAAGAACGGCGAGTTGCCCAATTTCGCGATCTTCGGCGGATCGGAGGAGGCGCTGACCAAGATGCGCGGCGGCTTTGTCGTCGACGTGTCGCACCCGTGCAATCAGTCGATGCCGCGCTGGGTGCAGACCGGGCTTTTCCAGCCGATTGATACGTCGCGTGTGTCCCATTGGGGCGATGTGATCCCGGAGCTGGTCGATCTGCCGGGCAATGACGCCGAGGCGGGCAAGGTCTGGATGGCGCCCTTCGATTGGGGCCAGACCTCGGTTACCTATCGCACAGATCTGTTCGAGTTGGAGGGCGAGGAGAGCTGGGACATGCTCTGGGACCCGCGCTATTCCGGGCGGTTGGGGTCGCTGGCCTCGGGCGGGGATGCCTGGTGGTGCGGCGCGATCAAGGCGGGGGTGGATTTCGCAGATATCGACACGCCCGAAGCGTTTGACAAGATCGCCGCCGTGATGCGCGAACAGCGTCCGCTGATCCGGCTCTATACCGATGACACGACCACGCTGGAGCAGGCGCTCTCGGCGGGGGAAATGGTCGCGTCGATGACCTGGAACAGTTCGGCCGTTCTGTTGCAGGCCGAGGGCATCCCGGTCAAATTCGCCAAGCCCAAGGAAGGCGCGCTGACATGGGTCTGCGGCGTGATGATCCACAAGGACGCGCCTAATCTCGACCGCGCCTATGACGTGATCGACTCGTTGCTCAGCGTCGAGACCGGGCATTTCATGATCAACGACTGGGGCTATGGTCATTCCAACAGCAAGTCTTTCGACAAGTTCGACGAAGAGACGCTGGCCGGGCTGGGACTGAGCAAGAAGCCGGTAGAGATCCTGCAAGCGGGGCATTTCCAGCAGCCGCAGACGCAGGAATGGGAAACCCGGATGAACGAGATGTTCGAGCAGATCAAGGCCGGGTTCTGATCCGACGCGACCGCATCCCGCAGCCCGAGAGGCTGCGGGGCCTTTCGTTTGATTTTTTGCACGGATAGCGGGGGTCGGATGGCCGAAACATCTCTTTCACAGGACCAATCCAAGACGATGGCAACCCCGGTGCGCGGGGCACGTCTGGCGGCGCTGCTGCATCGAAGCGAGACCCTGCGCGGCTACCTGCTGATGTCGCCCGCGCTGCTGATCCTGACCATCGGCATCATCATTCCGTTCGTCATCCTGCTGGTGATGAGCTTCTGGACCCGCGAGGGCTTTGGCTTCGACACCACGCTGACGACCACGAATTATGCCCGCACCTGGTCCGAGCCGATTTTTGGCGCGCTGTTGCAGCGGTCGTTCTGGATCTCCGGCGTGGCGACCGTCGCCACGGTCATCCTGTGCTATCCGATCGCCTATTACGTGGCGTTCCATGTCCACCGCAACAAGATGATGTGGATCATCCTCATGACGCTGCCGTTCTGGACAAGCTACCTATTGCGCGTTTTCGCGTGGAAGGTGATCCTTGGCTATGAGGGGGTGATCAATTCCGGGCTGATGTCAGCGGGGCTGATCGAGGCGCCGCTCAGTTTCCTGCTCTACAGCCCCACGGCGGTGATCATCACGCTGGCACATGCCTGGGCGGCCTTCGCGATTCTGCCGCTCTATGTCTCGCTCGAGAAGATCGACAAATCCCTGCTCGAAGCGGCGACCGATCTGGGCGACGGGCCGGTCGCGCGGTTCTTCCGGATCACCTTGCCGCTGTCGGTGCCCGGGGTGATCGCCGCAACCTTCCTGATCTTCATCCCGACCACCGGCGATTACATCACCCCGGCGCTGCTCGGCGGGCCCGATGGCGCGATGATCGGCAACTTCATCCAGATCCAGTTCGGCGCGGTCAACAACTGGCCGATGGGGGCCACGCTCTCGATCGTGCTGATGCTCTGGATCGCCGCGATCGCGCTGGTGTTCCTGATGGTCACCCGCAAGGCTCAGGGGCGGGTCGCATGAGCGATCAGGGCACCTATATCAAGCGACCGAACCGGCCCCTGCAGATCTATGCGGTGGTGTTTCTCATCGTGCTCTATGTGCCGGTGCTGTTCATCCCGCTGTTCAGCTTCAATGATTCCATCTATGTCCGCTTTCCGCTCAGGGGGATCACCCTGCAATGGTATGTCGAGCTGTGGTCGCGCGACGCGGTCTGGGACGCCTTGTTGAACAGCATCAAGGTCGGTGCTGTAGTGTCGGTGATCTCGACCATGCTGGGCGTGGTGGCAGCGCGCGCGGTCACGCGCTACCGGCTGCCCGGAAAAACCGCGCTGGTGACCTTCATCATGATGCCGCTGGTCATTCCGGGCATCATCTTCGGTGTCGCACTTCTGGTGCTGATGAGCCGGATGGGGGTGCCACTGTCACTCTACACGGTGGGTCTGGGCCATCTGATCATCTGCCTGCCCTTCGCGGTGGCGACCTTGCTGCCGCGCTTTGAAGGGTACGATCCGGCGATGGAAGAGGCCTCGGCGGATCTGGGCGAAAACGGCTGGTGGACGTTCTGGCGGGTGACCTTCCCGATGGTCCTGCCCGGCGTGGTGGCGAGCCTGCTGCTGACCTTCACGATCTCGTTCGACGAGTTCATCATGGCGTTTTTCCTGACCGGCACCGATCCGACGCTGCCGATGTATATCTGGGGTCAGCTGCGGTTCCCGAAGGAATTCCCCTCGGTTCTGGCCCTCGCGTCGCTGATCCTATTCGTCTCGTTCGTCATGGTCTTCATCGCCCAGAGAGTCGGGCGCGTGGGTCTTGACGATGCAAAGCTGGATGCTGACACATGACTTCTTCCGACGCTTTCATATCCATCCGGCAGGTGCACAAGCTCTTTGGCAGCTTCAAGGCCATCGAGGACGTGTCGCTTGATATTGCCCAGGGCGAGTTCTTCTCGCTGCTCGGGGCATCGGGCTGTGGCAAGACCACGCTCTTGCGGATGCTTGCGGGGTTCGAGGGCACCACGCGGGGCGAGATCTTCATCGACGGTCAGGCCATGTCGGACGTGCCGCCGCATCACCGGCCCGTCAACATGGTGTTCCAGTCCTACGCGATCTTTCCGCATCTCAACGTGGCCGACAACATCGCCTACGGGCTGCGCCGGAAGAAGCTGTCGAAGGCCCGGCGCATGGAAATGGTGGACGAGATGCTGGAGCTGATCAAGCTTCCGGGCTACGGCCAGCGCAAGGCCAACGAGATCTCGGGCGGGCAGCGCCAGCGTGTGGCGCTCGCGCGGGCGCTCATCCTGCGGCCCAAGGTGCTGCTGCTCGACGAGCCGCTTGGCGCGCTCGACAAGCAGTTGCGCGACCAGATGCAGCTCGAATTGCGGGCGTTGCAGCGGCAGGTCGGAATCACCTTCGTTTTCGTCACCCACGATCAGGAAGAGGCGCTTACCCTCAGTGACCGGATTGCGGTGATGCAGGGCGGCAAGGTGCTTCAGGTGGACACGCCCGCCGGTCTCTACGAGACACCGAAGACCCGCGAGGTGGCGCGCTTCATCGGCAATATGAACTTCTTTGACGGTCGGGTACGGCGCAACGGTGCGGCCATCGGCGCGGTCGAGGCCGAAGGGCTGGGCCATATCCCGATGCCGGTCGACCGGCTCGACAAGCCCGATGGCGCGCCCGTTCAGGTCGCGCTGCGCCCCGAGAAGTTCAGCCTGTCCACGACGCGCCCGGAGGGCGCACATGTGGTCGAGGGGCGGCTGAGCACTACCTCCTATCTCGGCGAGCGCAGTCATCACTATGTCATGATCCCCGGCAGGCAGGAGCCGGTTGCCGTGTCCACACCCAACCACGCCCGACCCGCTGGCGGATCGCAAGGCAGCGATGGTACGGTCTGGCTCAGTTGGTCGCCCGATGCGATGGTCATCCTGGATGCGGACTGAAACCAGACAAGGAGGGGGCGTGGACATCGGGGTCCACGCGCAGAGTGAGACAATGAACGAAGCCATCAGGAAGCAGGACGATGCCGCCAAGCCGGGGCGGCGCACCGCATCCAAAGAGGTTCGGCGCAGGCAGTTGATCGACGCCACTATTTCCTCGATCGCCAGGAACGGGATCGGCGGAACCACGATGCAGAGCGTGACTGAGTTTGCCGGTCTGTCACTGGGCATCGTGAATTTTCATTTTCAGAGCAAGCAGAACCTGTTCGAGGAAACGCTGGTGTTTCTGGCCAAGGAACATCACGACCACTGGTTGCAGGCCTATCGCGACGCCGGGCTGTCGGCCTGCGCAAAGCTGACCGCCATCGTCGAGGCGCATTTCGATGCGCAGATCTGCACCCCGAAAAAGCTCGCGGTGTGGTATGCGTTTTACGGCGAGGTCGGGCGGCGCAAAATCTATCGTCAGCTGATCGACGATATAGATGCCGAGCGGTTTACCCTCTCGACACGGCTGTGCGAGCAGATCACCGAAGAGGGTGGCTATTCCGGCATGACGCCGCGGCGGGTCGCGAACCTGCTGGAGGCGCTCTATGACGGGCTCTGGCTGGACATGCTGACCTATCCTGAAAGCTGTTCGCGGCAGCAGGCGCGCGCGCATGTCTTCGCCTTTCTCGCGCAGACCTACCCGGATCATTTCGACCTGCGCGAATTCGACTGACCCTGCGCAGATCGCCGCCATCCCGATACGAAGGACACGCCCGCCATGAGCCGAGACCCCCGCTACGATATCCTGTTCGAACCGGTGAACATCGGGCCGGTCACCGCGCCAAACCGGTTCTATCAGGTGCCGCATTGCACCGGGATGGGCTGGCAACGCCCCCGGACGCTCGCGGCGATGCGCGGGGTCAAGGCGCAGGGCGGCTGGGGCGTGGTCTGCACCGAATACAACTCCATTCACCCGACCTCGGACGACCTGCCGCATACCTATGCCTCGCTCTGGGACGACAGCGACGTGCGCGCCCACCGGCTGATGACCGACGCGGTGCATGCGCATGGGAGCCTTGCGGGGGCCGAACTGTGGTATGGCGGCGCGCGCACGCCGAACATGATGACCCGGTTGCCGCCGATGGATGTGGACAGTTTTCCCAATCTCGCGGGCCATCCCTACCAGACCCGCGCGATGGACAAGTCCGACATCCGGACGTTTCGCCATTGGCACCGCCGCGCTGCCCTGCGGGCGCGCGATGCGGGCTTTGACATCGTCTATGTCTATGCCACGCATGGTTATCTGGTCTCGAATTTCCTCAACCCGCATGTCAACACGCGGTCCGATGAATATGGCGGCAGCCTCGAGAATCGCACCCGCCTTGCCCGCGAACTGATCGTGGAGACGAAGGAGGCGGTGGGCGACCGCTGCGCCGTCGCCGTGCGCTTCGCCGCCGATGAGGAGATCGGCAGCGATGGCGTGCCGATCTTTGGCGAGCGCCGCGAGATGTTCGAGATTCTGGCTGATCTGCCCGACCTGTGGGACATCAACATCGCCGATTATTCTCTGGAAATGGGCGTGTCGCGATTTGTGAAGGAAGCGCCGCTGGAGCCCTACATGAGCTGGGTGAAATCGGTGACCGACAAACCGGTGGTGACGGTGGGCCGCTTCACCTCGCCCGACACGATGCTGAGCCAGGTCAAACGCGGCATCACCGATTTCATCGGGGCCGCGCGGCCCTCTATCGCCGATCCCTATCTGCCCAGAAAGATCGAGGAGGGGCGGCTGTCGGCGATCCGCGAATGTATCGGCTGCAACGTCTGCTATTCCGGCGACAGCCTCGGTGTGCCGATCCGCTGCACGCAGAACCCGACCATGGGCGAGGAGTGGCGGCGCGGCTGGCACCCCGAGATCATTTCCGAACGCAGCACCGACAGCCGGGTGCTGATCGTCGGTGCCGGAGCGGCGGGGCTCGAGGCGGCGCGCGCGCTTGGCTTGCGCGGCTACGAGGTGATGCTTGCCGAGGCCACCCGCGAGATCGGCGGGCGCGTCACCCGCGAGGCGTCGCTGCCGGGGATGAGCGAATATATCCGTGTGCGCGACTACCGCGAACAGCAGCTCATCGAGATGCGCAATGTCGAAGTTTTCCGCGAAAGCCGGCTTACGGCGGAGGATGTCTTTGCCACCGAGGCCGATCATGTCGCCATCGCCACCGGTGCCCGCTGGCGGCACGAGTATTTCAACGAAGGGCAGTTCCGGCCCATCGCGCAAGGTGCGGCGGCGGCCCGCGTGCTGACCCCCGACGACATCATGGATGGCATCCTGCCGGACGGGCCGACGCTGGTCTTCGATGGCGACGAATATTACATGGGCGGGGTGATCGCCGAGAGGATCCGCGAGACCGGGCATCCGGTGACCTATGCCACCGGCGCGGACAGCGTCTCGCGTTGGGCGGGCAATACCTCGGAGCGCTGGCGGGTGCGCAGCCACATGCAGGCCCTTGGCATCCGCATCGAACCGGCCCGGGTGATCGCCGGGTTCGACGGCGAGATTGCACGGCTCGACTGCGCCTATGGCGGCCCGGCGATGGAGGTGCCGGTTGGCTATGTGGTGATGGTCACCGCGCGCAGGCCCTGCGACACGCTGTTTCACGATCTGCAAGCGGCGGCGGCGGGAGAGGCCTTGCCGTTCAGCCTTGCGCGGATCGGCGATTGCGAGGCGCCCGCGATCATCGCGGCGGCGGTCCATGCTGGGCACCGCTACGCGCAGGAACTGGAGCGCGAGGTCGATATCGACATGCCGCTGCGCCATGACCGCATTGATGTCGGCTGTGACACGGTCGGCGCGGGGCCGGGCTGGCGCTCGGCGGCGGAATGACCATGGCGGCCTGCCCCGACTATCTGCAAACTCTGCTGCTCTATTACGAGGAAGAGGTGGAGGGTGCCGCCTATTTCACCGAACTCGCCCGTGCCTTCGAGGCGCCCGGGCCGCGGCGCAAGCTTGAACTTCTGGCCGGGGTCGAGCGCCACGCGGCGGGCGCGGTACGCCCGCTCATCGACAAATATGCGCTGATCCCACGGCCCGCCGCGATCCTGCACGCGCAAGGCCGGGCCGAGGCGCGCGCCACCGCAGTGGATTGGCAGGCGCTGATTGCGGCGATGCGCGAGAGCTATCCCGGCTATCTCGCGGCGTTTCGCAGGCTCGAATCGCTCGGCCCGGAGGCGGACTGGCAGCGGCTTGCCTTCCTGTCCGAACACGAGGTTGCGGCGCTGGAATTCCTGGCACTCGAGACCGTCGCGCCGGACCGGAGCGCCGAACCGCTCGAAGCCTATCTCGCGACCGCGTCGGAAACCTGGCAGCCGCGCGCCGGACAGGCGGCGTCATGATCCGCCTTGCCCTCGTGGCTGTCCTGCTGACGATGGCGTCGGTGTTTCGGGTGCAGGAGGGCGGCAATATCGGCGCCCCGGTTGACGCGCCGCGCGGCCTAACCAAGCCTTACACATGCACATCCTGCGCCGCGCGCAAGCAAAGGCTGAAAGGCGGGCAGGCGCTGCGAAAGCCACGGTCGGACGTGCCTAGATCGCAAACTCGCAAAGCTTTCAGATGAATGACGCCGGGGCCGCCACATGACGCATCTTGCACCTGCGTGCAATTTCGCAACATCTCGAGGTCGTGGACGCCCTGCATTGTGCAACTGGTCGGTCATGCGGCGAGCAGGCTGCCATCGCTTGCCTGTGTTAGTGCCGGGTGGTGCAGGGTCGTGGCACCCGATGCGTCCACATGCGCGGCAAGGTTGACTCTGGCCCTGGGGTCAAGATGCCAGAGCCCGTCGCCCAACAAGACAAGCTGAGGCCTGCCCAGCAGGATCCGCGCGAGTGAGAGAGCGCTACGGTCGGTTGCAGACAGGCCGCGCCCCCCCCCGGCCAGAAGGACGTCGAGGCCGCCGGTCCGCTCCATCAGCGCGCCCAGCCCAGCGGCGCGGGCGGCTTTCCTCAGCTTTGCATCCGACGGGCGGTTTAGGAGGCCGAGGGCGAGGTTGCGCCGCAACGACCCGCTGAGCACCACCGGTGTGCTGGTCAGGCGGTGAAGGCCGCGCCAGAGGCTGCCGCGCGAGAGATCGGTGAGGCACAGGCCCGCGAGGATGATCTGGCCGGGCGGCACCGTCTCCAGCCCCCAGAGCGCGGAAAAGAGGGTATCGGCGTTGTCCGCTGCGCAGGTCAGGGTGCGCGTCTCGCCCGCCGCGATGTCGAGCGAGAGCGGGGTCCCCTCTGGCATCGGCAGATCGCGGACCGTGACACTGAGCGGACCGCACGGCAGGCGGGTGTCGCCCCGCCCGGTCCCGCGCTGCGCGCGGGTGAGGGCAGCGGCGCATTTCCTGTGCGCTGCGAGATAGGCCGCGCGGAAATTCCAGACGCTTGCCAGATCGCGCAATGGGCTCAGCACGAGGCCGATCGCGGCGAGCGCGCCCGCGATGGTGCCGGTGCTGGCAGCGGTCTGTGCATCGGTGACGATCACCGCGCAGGCGGCAAGCCCCGCCACGGCATCGGGCAGTGCCTTGAGCGATTCCGCTCAGAGCAGGCGGTGCAGGGCCGCGCGGATCATCCGTTCGCTGCGCTTGCGCAGTTGGCGCATCTCGGCAGGTCGGCGGCCCATGCGGTCAAGCTCGGGGGCGAGGGGCATGCGCTCGGCCATTTCAGCGGCGATGAGCGCGCGGCGGGCCCGCAGGCGGCGATGCAGCGGCTCCAACCGAGGCTCGGCCACTGCCAGCACCGCCAGCGTGACCGCGAAAAGCGGTGCGATGCCAAGGGCAAAGCGCGGCTCGAGCAGCCAGAGTACGGCGCAGGCGGCAGGGATCATCACCGCGGCCGCGATCAGCCGGGGCAGCCCCTTGCCCAGCCAGTCGCGAAAGGCGGTCATGTCGCCGACAAAGCGCGGGCTCATATAGCCGCTGCGCCGCTTCGCAACGGCGCTTGCGGGCATGCCCGAGGCGTGCTTGAGCAGCGCCAGACGAATGGCGAGGGCATAGCCCTGCCCGAGTCGCTCGCCCATCAGGCGCGAGAGCATGCGCGTCCCGGCGATGACGAGGCCTGAGGCGATCAGCGCGGCGAGCAGGCCGGGGGGCAGGGTGGTGCCTGCGTGCATGGCATCAAAAAGCCTGCGCGTGGCGAAGGCGGCCACCCCGGCGGCGGCCCCCTGCACCAGCGTCACGAGGCTGACGGTCACCAGCCCGCGCCAGCGACCGTTCTCCAGAAGGCGCGGCACGGGCATTACGCGGCCTCCTGACGGCCAAGGCCCGCGCGCAGGGCAAAGCCGGTGGCCTCGGCGGGGTCGCCCAGATCCTCCTTGGTCAGCACCGGCAGGCCGGTGGCTGCCTGCGCCTCGGACGACGCCCTGGGCGAGCAACTGACAAGGCCGCTCAGGGCATCAGGCACGAGCCCCAGCCGCGCCAGATGCGCCACACCGCCCGCCGCCGCCACCGCGTCACCGCACGCGAATACCAGGCCAGAGATCAACGCCGCAAACCACGGATCGGCGATCAGCGCGGCGGTCTCGCGTTGCAAGAGACTGTCCGCCACCTCCATCACCACGAGATCGCAGCCGCGATGCCCGGCCTCGGAAATCAGCGTCTCGGTGGCGGTCTTGATCCGGTCCAGCGGCTCGCGGTAGGTGGTGACCATGCCCGCATCGGTGAAATCGCCCACGTAATGCGCGCCGCTGTCGCTGTATTCGTTGACATCGCCGAACGCCCCGGTACCGGTTGCCTTGATGGCACCCACGCGAAACCCCGCGCGGTGAAGGCCGAGCACAAGCTGAGCGGTGGCGAGCGTCTTGCCGGAATTCATCGAGGTGCCGAGAACGCCAAGGACCGGCGGGCGCAGGGCGGAGGGGCGCGGGGTAAGCGCAAATTGCGCAAGGTTGACCGCACGCCCGTCAGCGCCCAGCAGGCGGGCTGTCGGCATCAGCCGCGTGGCCGGTCTGATCTGGCTATTGCGCGCGAGCATGCGCCCGATGCAGCCATCCCCGGCCAGCAGGTAGGCGCCCTTGGGGTCGATTTCGGCCAGCCCTTCGAACTGATCGCGCGCACCACGTCGTGATCGCAGCCCGGCATCTCGATCAGCCGGGCGCGAGGCGGAAGGCCTGCGGCCTCTGCGGCTGCGTTGAGGGCCGTCACATAGCTGCACGCGCGGGCGTGGCGCTGCGGGCCTTGCCGCGCGTCGAGCGCGCGGGTCTTCCGCAGGGCGTAGTCGCGGGTCACGCCCTCGGTGCCGATATAGACGTGGACCGGGATATGCAGAAACTCGCGCAGCGCGGCGGAGTTGCGGCGGACCAGCTTGGCGGAAAATGCATCCTTGCCGGGGGCGGGCCCGTAGGGATAGCGCATGCTCGCATCGGGCAGGCAATACCAGCCCGCTGCCGCCAGATGGAGGGCGGCGACGCGGTGCGGATAGAGCATTGCCAGACGGTGCGCGAGCTGCGCGCCGCCGGAATGGCCGAAGATATCCACCAGCCCCCAGATATCCGAGTATTCCGACGCCACCAGATCGAGCAGGGCCAAGAGGGCCAGATCGGGGCGGGCGGCCTTGCTGGGGCGTTGGAAATCGGGCCAGGTATCGCCCGGGAAATGCGGCACGATCAGCGTGCGCCCAGTGCGCTCGGCCTCGGGTGCAAAGAGCCGGGCCAGCGTGCCTGCGTTGCGCGAAATGCCGTGCAGCACCACCATTGGCGGCGCGTCTGCACGGTGCACGGGCCGGATGATGCGGGCGCTGAGCCGCCCGGCGCTGCTGCAGGCCGTGACCCGGCGCAGGTTCAGGGGGCCCATGTCGATCAGGGTGTCTTTCATTGGTCCTCTCCCGGTCAGTGATCCGTTGTCGTGCAAACGCCGCGCGCCGGGAGTTATTCCCGGCGCGGCACAGTTTTTTTAGGATGAGAGGACATCGCGGGCGTTAACCCGGATAATTCATGAAGCTGCCTTCATGTGTTCCTTGGGCCGGTTTCACGGATCTCGGGGAGTCGCGCGCATCCGATGTTTGCGCCCGGT
>NZ_JBRJGR010000030.1:0-38148 GCF_053628595.1 Roseovarius sp. MBR-154 | reverse complement strand
TTGCGTTTCGACATCTCTGATCTCCTTCTCGTCGAAGATCAGCAGACTGCAAATCGTAGCTTATGTCAGTGTCCGAATTTCGGGGGGCAGCTCAAAAACCATCTAAGTCCCCAGGCTCTTCAAGCTCCGGCAAATTTTTTGGCATTACGTCTTTTGTATTCGTCAAAGATTGCTTCGTCCGGTATGGTTACGTTGCGTGCTCGTGGAGTATAGTATTCAGCCCATGCACCTTTATCTGCGTGCGTGATATCAACTAAATCCCCTGCGCTGTATTTCAGAAATCTTTTACAAACGTCGTCCATTACTTTTCGACGAGGATCGTCTTCTTTAAAGTCTAAAGCATCTGAGAATACCGGCCGAATTGCACCAGACCCAAAACCTTTCACCTTGTGATAAAGGTTAGGTTCTACAGGCCCATAGTCCCACGCTTGAAAAGAGCCATCGAATAGTGGCTTTCCATCACTACGTCCCATGTGAATCATTTGCGCCAGATACATCAGCTTTTGCAGCTGAAGATTGGAAACAGTCCAACCAGATTTCTCGCAGATGTATTTGGCAACACTTTCTAGACGTGCAGCCATTTTAGCTTTCCTCCGCTATAGGCATTTATCTTTTCGATACGCCCTACGTATTAAATGGGCGTAAAAGTCATTCTTTGCAAGTTTTAACCGTACAAAGGAGATTTCGGAGTACTTGCGATAAATTAAAAAACAAAACGTACTCGTCCCCTTACAATAATTTATGTCATCGCTAATGCACGCCTTAAGCACGAAGCTCGCATGCCAATCGCGTCTAACCTACCCCAAACATGACATTCAGCGCCCAAGGTGTCCTTCTGCACCGCGTATCCAACACTTAGCCCACCCCTACTATCCACCCAACCCCAAACCCTTGCCTGCCCTCCGCAAAACCCCTAAAGCCAGCCCATGCTTGACGAGACCGACGATATCCATCCGCTCTTTCACGGGGCCCCCGCCAGCACCGAGTTCCGCAAGCTGCGCAAGCGCATCGTGCGGCACACGCGCGAGGCGGTGGAGCAGTACGGCATGGTGGAGCCGGGGGGCAAATGGCTGGTCTGTCTCTCGGGCGGCAAGGACAGTTACACGCTTCTGGCCGTGCTGCATGAGCTGCAATGGCGCGGCCTCTTGCCGGTGGAGCTGCTGGCCTGCAATCTAGATCAGGGGCAGCCGGGATTTCCCGCCACCGTCCTGCCCGAGTTCCTGAAAGAGCGCGGCGTGCCGCACCGGATCGAGTATCAGGACACCTATTCCATCGTCGTCGACAAGGTGCCGCAGGGGCGCACCTATTGCGCGCTTTGCTCCCGGCTGCGCCGGGGCAACCTCTACCGCATCGCGCGCGAGGAGGGCTGCACGGCGGTGGTTCTGGGCCATCACCGCGACGATATTCTGGAGACGTTCTTCATGAACCTCTTTCACGGCGGGCGGCTCGCCACGATGCCGCCCAAGCTGGTGAACGAGGAGGGTGATCTGTTTCTCTACCGCCCCCTCGCCCATGTCGCCGAGGCCGATTGCGAGCGCTTCGCGCGGGCGATGAAGTATCCGATCATCCCCTGCGATCTGTGCGGCTCTCAGGACGGGTTGCAGCGCCAGCAGGTCAAGGCGATTCTCGACGGGTGGGAGGCCAATTCGCCGGGCCGCCGCCAGGTCATGTTCCGCGCGCTGATGAACGCGCGGCCCTCGCATCTGCTCGACCCGAAGCTGTTCGATTTCACAGGGCTGAGCACGGAGCCGTTAAAATCCGACGGACATCCCGAAGGCTTGCCCAAACTCCGTTAACCTTTGCCGGCCATGCTGCGCCCCATCGAGGGAAAAGATGGCACATCTATCTGATAAATACGGGATGATCCGGGCATATCTGCCCACCGGCCTGGTTTTTCTGCTGGCCGTGGCGCTGGCCCTGTCATGGTTCGGGGCGCAGGCGCTGGTCTTTGCCTTGCCCTTTGGTTTTCTTGCCGCTCTCCCGATCGCGCAGCACCACGCGCGGGATCGGCGGGGTATGGGCAATGCCGCCAAAGGCGCACGCGCCATGCGCGCCGCGCTGGACGAGGAACTGGAGAGGACCCGGAAAACAAGGCAAAGGTTCGCCTGCATCCTGCTGCGGATCACGCCCGCGCGGGTCGCCCCGCTGACCCTGACCCGCCTGCGCCCGTCGCTGCGCTCCGAGGACCGGATGTTCGATCTCTCCGACGGCCAGATTGCCCTCCTGCTCGCCCCGGTGCCGGGGCTTGACGAATCGGCACTTCCCACGCTTGGCCGCAGGCTCCAGGCGATAGTCGAAGACCAAAAAGTCGTGGATGACCCCGCGCTGCATCCGACCGCGTCGCTGGCCCTCTGCCTTGGCCCGGCGGGGGCCGTCCGCTCCGGCGCGGCCCTGCTCGACGGTCTCATGGTGACACTTGAGGAGGCGGCCCGCCGCGGCCCCTCCGCCCTGCTTGTCCATGACCCCGGCCCATCCCCCCGGCGCTAGGTCAACGGCAGACCTGGCCCCGGTGCCGCACAAGCGACGAATCCTCGCGCCCGCCTGCAAAACAACGGAATCCGCTTGACCTTTTGGGCCGCACTCTGTTGAACGCCCCTGACAGATAACAGACGGACGGCCCCCGGATATGGATGATCAGAACAAGAACCTCATTCTCGCGACGGCGCTCAGCTTTCTCGTGATCCTTGTCTGGTTCGTGATGTTCCCGCCGCCCGAAACCGCGCCCACCGACCCCAACGCGCCGGTCACCGCGACCGACGGGGAACTGACCCCGCCCACCCCGTCGGCGGATGCGCCAGCCGGTAGCACGGGCGCTGCGGCCACCGGAACCGAGACCGCCGAGCCCCCCGATGCCCCGCGTATCAACATCGAGACGCCGAGCCTGACCGGCACGATCTCGCTTCAGGGTGGGCGGATCGACGAATTGCTGCTCAAGAACTATCACGAAACGATCGACCCGGCCTCGGACATCGTGCGCCTGCTGTCGCCGGTGGGCAGCGACACGCCCTATTATGCACTCTATGGCTGGGCCCCCGGTGCGGGGCTGACCATCGACAATGTGCCCGGCGCCAACACGCTCTGGCAGGTTGAGAGGGGCGAGACCCTGACCCCCGAGAGCCCGATCACGCTGATCTGGGACAACGGCGCGGGCCTGATCTTTCGTCGGCAGCTGAGCGTCGACGAGGATTTCATGTTCTCGGTCCGCCAGAGCGTCGAAAACACCGGCGAGAGCGAGGTCAGCCTTGCGCCCTATGGTATTCTCGCGCGGCACGGGCGGCCGGATGATCTGAAGAATTTTTTCATCCTGCACGAGGGCATTGTCGGCATGGCCGACGGCACGCTGTCGGAAATCGACTATGACGACATTGAGGACTACGAATTCAACCCGCGCGAGGGCGCGCCCGCCGAAGTCACCCAGGTCAATGAGAATGGCTGGATCGGGTTCACCGATCACTACTGGATGACCACGCTCATCCCCGAACAGGGCAACCCGTTCAAGGCGGTCAGCAAATACGACCCGCAGCGCGGCATTTTCCAGACCGAGACAGTGCAGGCCACCCGCAGCCTTGCCCCCGGAGAGACTTCTGTCGCAGAAACCCGGCTATTTGCCGGGGCAAAGGAATGGGCCACCATCCGCCATTACCAGAACGAGGAAGGCGTCGAGCGCTTTCTCGACTCAATCGATTGGGGCTGGTTCTTCTTCCTGACCAAGCCGATCTTCGCGGTGTTGCACTGGCTCAACGTTTTGATTGGCAACATGGGCTGGGCGATCATCGGTCTGACGCTGCTGATCAAGGCGCTGGTTCTGCCGCTGGCCTATAAATCCTACGTCTCGATGGCGAAGATGAAAGAGCTTCAGCCGGAGATGGAGAAGATCAAGGAGAGCGCCGGCGACGACCGTCAGAAACTCCAGCAGGAGATGATGGCGCTCTACAAGAAGGAAAAGGTCAACCCGGCCTCGGGCTGTCTGCCGATCCTGCTTCAGATCCCGATCTTCTTCTCGCTCTACAAGGTGATTTTCGTCACGCTGGAATTGCGCCACGCACCGTGGATCGGATGGATCGAGGATCTGTCCGCACCCGACCCGTCCTCGCTCTATAACCTCTGGGGCGTTTTCCCGTGGCCCGCGCCGGAACCGGGCTCGATCCTCGCGCTGATCTTCATCGGCATCCTGCCACTCTGCCTCGGCGTGTCGATGTGGCTTCAGCAAAAGCTGAACCCGTCGCCGACCGATCCGACGCAAAAGATGATCTTCGCCTGGATGCCCTGGGTATTCATGTTCATGCTGGGCAGCTTTGCCAGCGGCCTCGTGATCTACTGGATCGCGAACAACGTGATCACCTTCACGCAGCAATACCTGATCATGCGCAGCCAGGGCTACAAGCCGGACGTGTTCGGCAACATCATGTCGGGTTTCAAGCGTGACAAGGCGGCCCCGGATACGGGCAAGAAGAAGTGATGACACGGGTCAGCGCCCTCTGGCGGCACCCCATCAAGGGGCACGGGCGCGAGGCGCTGACCGGTGTGACCCTCGCCGCAGGGCAGGCCATGCCATGGGACAGGCGTTGGGCCGTGGCGCATGAGCTGGCGCGGCTGACCGAGGGCGAATGGGCCCCCTGCACCAATTTCTCGATCGGAGCCAAGGCCCCGGCGCTGATGGCGATCAACGCGCAGGTGGACGAGACGGCGGGGCTGGTGACACTGAGCCATCCCGACCGGCCTGATCTGACCTTTGACCCCGATCGCGAGGCGCAGGCGTTTCTGGATTGGGTGCGGCCGCTGATGCCTGTGAACCGTGCGCAATCGGCGCGGGTCTTCCGGCTCGACGGGCGCGGGGTGACGGATACGGATTACCCGTCGGTGAGCCTGCTCAATCTTGCCTCGAACGCCGATCTGTCGGCGCACATGGGGGCGGAGGTTTCGCCGCTGCGCTGGCGCTGCAACATCCATCTGGACGGGCTGGAGCCGTGGGCGGAATTCAATCTGGTGGGCCGGACTCTGCGAATAGGTGAGGCGGAATTGCAGGTGCGCGAACCGATCCGACGCTGCAAGGCGACCACTGCCAACCCTGCCACGGGGCAGCGCGACCTCGACACCCTGGGCGCGCTCAACGCCAATTGGAACCATCAGGATTTCGGCATCTATGCCGAGGTCACCCGGACCGGCGCCATCGCCGTCGGCGCCCCGGTAGAGGTGCTGTGATGCAACTGCCCTTCCCAGAGGCCGAGGCCCCCGATCAGGCCAGCGCGGAGCTGGGGCGCAAGCTCTTTGCCGGGCCGGTCGATTTCGTCAAAGGCGTGGTCGCGATGTCCGGCCTGCCCCCCGCCGACCGACTGGAGGTGTGTTTCGCAGGCCGCTCGAACGTGGGCAAATCGACGCTGATCAACGCGCTGACCGGGCGCAAGGCACTGGCGCGGGCCTCGAACACGCCGGGGCGGACGCAGGAAATCAACTATTTCACTCTTGGCGACAGCCGCTATCTGGTCGACCTGCCCGGCTATGGCTATGCTAACGCGCCAGTGGATGTGGTGCGCAAATGGCAGGCGCTGCTCAAGCAATATCTCTCGGGCCGCCAAACCCTGCGCCGCGCCTTCGTGCTGGTCGATGCCCGCCACGGGATCAAGCCGGTGGATGAAGAGATCATGGCGCTGCTCGACAGCTCGGCCGTGACCTTTCAATGCGTGCTGACCAAGACCGACAAGATCAGCGACAGCGCCCGCGAAAAGGTGCTGGATCAGGTCCGCGGCAAGCTGGCGCCGCACCCTGCGGCCTATCCCGAACTGATCCTCACATCGAGCGAGAAGGGCTCCGGCATCGCCACCCTGCGCACCGTAATCGCGACGTTGGAATAGCCCCGCCCGCTACCCTGCCCGCGTCTCGACGATCGAGGATCGCTCCAATGTGCGGTGAACCGGGCATTTGTCGGCGATCTCCATCAGCTTGTCGCGCTGTTCGTCGCTCAGATCGCCCTCCAGCCGCACCACGCGGGTGAACTTGTCGGCCTTGGCATCGCTGCGGCTGTCGGCATCCTGCGCATGCACCTTGTCATGGCAGACGTCGACGCTCACGTGATCGAGCGGCCAGCCCTTGCGGCGGGCATACATGCGGATCGTCATCGAGGTGCAGGCCCCTAATCCTGCGGCGAGAAAGCCGTAGGGTGACATGCCGCGATCGGTGCCGCCATAGGCCGAGGGCTCGTCCGCCAGCATGTGATGGCCGGGGCCCGCGTTCACATCCTGCAAGAAGCCGTCTGCATCGGCTTCCGAGACGCGCACCACGCCCTCAGGTGCGCCGGGCGGGGGTGCCGGCGGCGAAAGGTCGAGATAGCGCGTGGCCCAGGCGGCGATCACCTGTGCTGCATATTCGGCATCGTCGGGATTGCTGATCAGGTGGTCGGCATCGTCGAGCGTGACAAAGCTCTTGGGGTGCTTGGCCGCCTTGAAGATCTCGGCGGCGTTCTCGATCCCGACGGTCGCGTCGCGCGTGGCATGCATGACGAGGAGCGCGCGGCGCAGATGCGCGATCCGCTCAGCAAGGTTCTCGGCACGCACATCCTCGACAAAGGACTGGCTGATCCGGATGGGACGCCCGCCAAGCGTCACCTCGGCCACGCCATCCGCCTCGATCTGCTCCAGCGCGCCCTCGAAATTATGGGTCACATGGCTCGGATCGAACGGCGCGCCGATGGTGGCGACGGCGCGCACGCTGTCGATGCTGCCCGCTGCCGCGAGCACCGCCGCACCGCCCAGACTATGACCGATCAGCAGGCGCGGGGCCATGTCGCGCACGCTGAGTGCCTCGGCGGCGAGTTCCAGATCGCGCACATTCGACGTGAAGGAGGTGTTCTCGAATTCGCCCCCCGAATGGCCCAGCCCGGTGAAATCGAAGCGAAGCACGGCAATGCCCGCACCGGCCAGCCGCGCGGCGATTCGCCGGGCGGCTGGAATGTCCTTGGAGCAGGTAAAGCAATGCGCAAAAAGAGCGGTGGCCAGATGCGGCCCCTCCGGCAGATCGAGCCGCGCGACGAGATCGTCGCCGGAATGTCCGGTGAAGGTGAGGCGTTCGGTGGGCATGGCAGGTCCTCTTGCAAATCGCGTTGTCCTGAGACTAGGCAGCCGCCCCCCGCTCCACCACCCCCCGCCGGATCCCGTCACGCGAAGGTGAGGCTTTGTCGCAATTTCCTCAAATCCCGCGCATTTCGCAGGGCAGCAGCCATCGGTCGTTAACGGTTGCGCGCCATCCTTGACCGGGGTTGACAGAGAGGGGTGTCCATGCCGTGGCAGGTCGAAACGCGCGGGGATCAGATCCGCTTTACGGTGGCGATGTCACTGATCGTTCTGGCGATCAGCGCGGCGTTGCGCCCCTTGATGCTGCCGCCCGAGCTTCTGATGCCTACGCTTGTGCCGGGGGCCGCGATGGCGGTGATGATCGCCGCGCCGATTGGCTGGATCGTCGCGCGGCGTCTTCGGGCCGTGCAGGAACTCAGCGCGCGGCTGGAACATGCGCTGCATCACGATCTGCTGACCGGTGTGCGCACGCGCGCCAGCTTTCACGAGGCCGTGGCCGCGCTAAAAGGCCAGCCCTGCGCGGTGATCGTCGCGGATATCGACCATTTCAAGGGGTTCAACGATTGCCATGGCCATTTCGCCGGCGATCAGGCCCTGCGCCAATTCGCGACCATCCTGGCCAGCAATTGTCGGGGCACGGACCTTGTCGCGCGGTTCGGGGGCGAGGAATTCGTGATCGTGCTGCCGGGGGCTAGCATCGAACAGGGGGGCGCGGTCGCAGACCGCCTCGCCGATAGGGTGCGCGAGAGCCCGATTTACGTCGGAGAGCGCAGCCTGTCGCTGACCGCGAGTTTCGGTGTCGGGTCGCTGCAACCAGGCGGCGACATGGATCAGGCGATCGAGCAGGCCGACCGGGCGCTGTATCAGGCCAAGCATGCCGGACGTGACCGCGTGTGTCGCTATCACACAGGGCTGGAGGGACCGGCAACGCTCCGCGAGGTGAGTTGACGGAATCAGGACAAATCATCACGAAAAATGATCTCAATCATACCAAACATTCGTTTTAATGATTGAAGACGCGTGCCTACCTTTTGTCCCGTACCCGCCAAGCAAAGGACAGCACGATGCCCCACGATATCCATCTCACCCCCGCCTCTCGCCCCGGTCGTATTCCCCGCTTTGCTCTGGGGTTAGGCCTTCTGGCGCTGCTTGTTGCGATCCTCGCCTCAAGCTCCGCGCCGGAGCCGCAAACCACAGACTCCGCCGCGCCCGTCCACGAGGACTGGCACGGCAATGTGCGCCGCTCGAACTGACCGGGGTCACTCGCCCATCAGCGCCGCGTCGAACGGATAGCGCGTCAGGTTCTCATAGCCGTCCTCGGTGATGAGAACCTGATCCTCCAGCTTGATCGAGAAATCGCCCCCCACCTCGCCCACCAGCGCCTCGACGCAGAGCACCATGCCCGCCTCGAGCGGGTAATCGAACGCACCGGGCACCGCGTGATCCGGATAGGCCACCAGCGGCCACTCGTCACAGAGCCCGACACCATGCATCAGACAGCCGTATTTCTGCGCCTGATAGCGCTCCTCCAGAACATGGGTATTGGCGCTCAACTCGGGGATCATCACGCCGGGCCTGAGCATCTCCATATTGGTCCGGATATGCTCGACCGCGTGGCGCATGGCGTGGATCATGTCGGGCCGCGGACGCACATCGCCGATCCACCAGCTGCGCGAGATATCGACGCATATGCCGTAAGAGCCAATGAGGTCAGTGTCGAAACTGAGGATCTCGTTATTCTGCACGAGGCGCGGTCCGCATTCCTGAAACCACGGGTTGGTGCGCGGCCCCGAGGCCAAGAGCCGCGTCTCGATCCATTCACCGCCGCGCCGGATGTTCTCGGCATGCAGCACCGCCCAGATGTCATCCTCGCTGGTCTGGCCGAGCGGCACATTGGCGCGCGCAAACGCCTCCATCGCCGCGACCGAAGCCTCGCAGGCGTAGCTCGCGCAGCGCATGGCGCGAATTTCATCCGGTCCCTTGACGCTTCGGGCCTTCTCGGTGACCTCCTCGCCCTCCATCACCGTGAACCCCTGCGCCTCGAGCGCGCGCAGACCATGCAGCATCGGCTTGTCCACCGCCAGCCGCCGGTTGCCCGGCGCATGCTCGGAGAGGATCGCGCGCACGTCATTCGCAAAGACATCGGCGGCCACATCCACCTTGTCGCCCCGGTCGAAATAAAACAGATCCGCGCCAGAGCGCACCTCGCGCACCAGCGGGTTGAACGACGACAGGAACGGTGCGTTCTTGTAATCCCACATCACCATGTGCCCGTCGGCACAGAGCAGCACGGCGCGGAACGGGTTATGCGCGTTCCACAGTTGCATGTTGGTGCTGTCGGTGGCGTAGCGGATGTTGAGCGGGTCGAACATCAGAAGACCCGCGTAGTCGCGATCCACGATATGCCGCGTCAACCGCGCCCAGCGATAGCGGCGCATCTCCTGAAGGTCGGGCAACTCCAGCCCCGCCGCCGCCCATTCGGCAAAGGCCAATCGGGTGGGCCCGATCTCGATCCGGTCGGCATCGTTGGGGGTGTTGTCGCCCAGGGTGGCCCCGCGCGACGGGTCGATCTTGCGGGTGTCGCGGTAATGGGTGTTCATCGGCGGCCCTCCTCCTGCCCATGTGACAAGAGTGCCCAGTACCTTGCGCGGGGCGCGCCCGATTGCGACATGGCGCGGTGTCGCATTCTTGCCGCCCATATTGCGTGACGCGAGGTTTCGCTTGAATCGGCGCGCGCCAGGGCGATGATCCGCCCGCAAAGGAGCCCTTTCATGACCACTATCATCGACGACTATATCACCACCCTCACCCCTAGGGCGCGTGGGCGCATCAAGGGGGTGGCCAAGCTGATCATCGCCGATCACGGCACCGTCATGCTGACAGAAGACGGGGCCGCACCGGGCGACGAGGCGGCAGATGTGGTCCTGTCGGCCAGCGACGAGGTGTTCCGCAACATCCTCTCAGGCGCGCAAAACCCGGTCATGGCCTACATGTCGGGCAAGCTGAAGGTCGAGGGCAATGTGCAACGCGCGCTCAAGGTCAGCAGCATCCTGACCGACGGCTGATCCTCCCCGACACGCGCCACTGCGCGCGCGGGTCGCGGCGCCGCCCGATGGCTGGAGGACAGGGGCGGGCACTCGCAATCCGCAGGGGCAGATCTCAGATGCGCAGGAAAGGCTGCGCGAGGCGCGGCATGAGCGCACGAAAGCGCAGCGGCGCGTCGGTCGCCGCAAGGCAGATGCAATCTGCGCCGATATCCGCCACCGGCGTGTGGTTCAGGTCTTCGTTCGCCACCTCGATATCGCCGGGGCCGAAATGATCGACCTCGTCGACAAACGCGCCTTGCAGGACCAGCGTCAGTTCGGTGCCGCGATGGCCATGATCCGGCACCGAGGCCCCGGCGGGGATATAGAGCAGCCGCGCCGTGGCCTCGCGCGAGGTGGACAGGATCGCCTGTTTGACCCCCATGCCCACGGACCGCCAGCGCACGCTGTCCAGATCGCCGCCGATATAGTCGCGCAGCGGCGCGGGCACGCCATGCGATGCCCCGCGCGGCGCCGGTTTCTCGACCGCAGCGCCGCCGCGAATGAGCGCCATCGTCGCCGCAAGGCTGTCGGAACTCATCTCGGCACTCTCGACCCGGTCCAGCAGCGCGCCGCCCACCGTGTCGAAAGAGGCCAGCCGGGCACGGCACTCGTCGCACATCGAGATATGCGTCGCCACCGTCAGGCTGAACGCCTCGGGCAAGGTACCCGCCGAATAGGCCATCAGCAGGGCATCGGTCAGATGATGTTTGATCATGGTCATGACATTCACTTCACTTCATTGCGTGGCGCAAACGGTCCAGCGCCAGTCTGATACGGGATTTGATCGTCCCGAGCGGCAGCCCGGTCTGCTCGGCGATCTCGGAATGGCTCAGATCGCCGAAATACGCCTTTTCGATCAGCACCCTCTGTTTCTCGGGCAGGGCGGCGATGGCGTCGCCCAGTTGGTCGCTTTCCTGTTGCAGGGCCAGCACATCGGCCTGGTCCGGTTCGGGGTCCTGCCCCCAGGGCAGATCCTCGGGCTCGGGTCGTCTCTGCTTGCGCAGCGCATCGATCTTGCGATTGCGCGCGATGGTGAAAATCCAGGTCGCGGCAGAGGCGCGCGCGGGGTCGAACATGTGCGCCTTCTGCCAGAGCGCGGCCATCACCTCCTGCGTGCATTCCTCGGCCAGCGTCGCATCCGCACCGGACCGCATCAGAAAGGCTTTGACCCGCGGCGCAAAATGCGCGAACAGCCGGGCAAACGCAGCCTCGTCCTGAGCGTCGCGGATACGGGCGATGCAGGCCACCCAGTCCTCGTTTTCAAACTGTCGTGTCGTTCCGGTCTTCAATGTCACGATTGCCGTTCCTGCCACCTTGGCTGCGATTGGCCGCCTCTTAGCACGCGTCGCCGTCACGGGCGAGGGCGCAGGCGCGTCAATGATTGTGGCATCGGTGTACATGGACTTGATACGCGGACAGGCAAGGATCGGATCACAGGACGGCTAGGATTTCTTTCTAATCCGTTTCCGGCCCCGCCGCGTAAGTCCTTGCAATACTCAGAACGCAGGTAAGACCACTCATGCCATTCGAAACAGGCGCTGTCGCGCGCAAGAGGATTGCCGTCATCGGCGCGGGGATCTCGGGGATGGGCGCGGCAGAGCGTCTTTCAGCCTCTCACAACGTGGTCCTCTTCGAGGCGGAACCGCGCCTTGGCGGTCATGCCCGCACGATCATCGCGGGCAGGCATGGCGATCGTCCGGTCGATACCGGCTTCATCGTCTTCAACTATGCCACCTATCCACATCTGACCGCGCTCTTCGATCGGCTGGACGTGCCCGTGGTCAAGAGCAACATGAGCTTCGGCGCGTCGATTCGGGGCGGAGCCTTTGAGTATGGGCTCGACAGCGCGGCGGCGTTCTTCGCGCAAAGGCGCAACGCGCTCAACCCGCGCTTCCTGGCCATGCTGCGCGACATCTTCCGCTTCAACGTCGGCGCACTTGCCGCCTCAACGGAGCCGGGGCTGACCATCGGCGGGCTGATCGAGAAAATGCGCCTTGGGCGTTATTTCCGCGACTATTACCTGCGGCCCTTTTCCGGCGCGATCTGGTCGACCCCGGTCGAGAAGATCCTCGATTTCCCGGCGCATGCGATGGTGCAATTCTTCAAGAACCATGGGCTGTTGGGCTATGACGAGCAGCATCAGTGGTTCACGGTTGAGGGCGGCTCTGTCGCCTATGTCGACCGGCTGGAGCAGGCCATGCGCGCCAAGGGCGTCGATATCCGCCTCGGCGCGCCGGTGGCCGGGATTGTACGCCTTGATGAGGGCGTAAAAATCCGCGCGACAGGCGGCGACTGGGAACTCTTCGATGAGGTGGTGATCGCCGCCCATGGCGACGACGCGCTGCGCCTTTTGTCGGATGCCGACGAAACCGAGCGCGCCGATCTTGGGGCGATCACCTATCAGCCCAACGACATAACTCTGCATGCCGACGCCTCGGTGATGCCCAGGCGGCGCGCGGTCTGGTCGTCCTGGAACTATACCGAGGCGAAGGTCAAACGCAGCGGCCAGATCGACCTCACCTACTGGATGAACAGCTTGCAACCGATCCCGCAGGACGATCCGCATTTCGTGACCCTCAACACCACCCGCCCCATCCGCGAGGAGCTGATCTACGATCAGGTGACCTTGCGCCACCCGGTCTATGATCTGGCCACGCTGGCCGCACAGGGCCGGGTGCGTGCGATGAACGGACGGCGCAACACATGGTTCTGCGGCGCATGGATGCGGCACGGCTTTCACGAAGACGGGCTGTCGAGCGGTCTTGAAGTGGCCGAGGCGATCTGCGCCCGCGACGCTCTGGCGGTGGCGGCGGAATGAGTGCGGTCGATCATATCGCCGGCCACACCTGGCATGGGCGCAAGGGTGCGGTCGAAAATGCGTTCCGCTACGGGATCGACTACGTGCTCTTGGATGCCGAAGCCCCGCTTGACGCGCCGCGCCTTTTTGGGCGCAACCGGACCAGGCTGGCCTCGGTCTGGGACCGCGATCATGGCGGCGCGCCCAGGGCCGGGCGCGGCGCGGCCTGGGTGCGCGAAACGCTGGCCGAGCGTGACCTGCCCGCCCCCGACCGGATCGAGCTTTTGACGCAGCCGCGCGTTCTGGGCCATGTCTTCAACCCGGTCTCGTTCTGGATCTGCCGCGATGCACAGGATGACGTGCGGGTGATCATCGCCGAGGTGTCCAATACCTATGGCGAGCGGCATTCCTACCTGTGCCACCGCGACGACCTTGCACCGATCACGGCACAGGACCGGCTCCATGCCACCAAGATCTTCTACGTCTCGCCCTTCCTGCGCATCGAGGGCGGCTATGAATTCCGCTTCGATCTGCGGCCCGACCGGATCGGCATCTGGATCGATTTCACCGGCGGGAATGGCGGGGTGATCGCCACGCTTGTCGGCCCGCGCAAGCCGCTTACGACCGGGGGGCTGATCCTGGCCGCGCTGCGCCGCCCGTTCGGCTCGCGCCGGGTGCTGGGGCTCATCCACTGGCAGGCGCTCAAGCTGTGGTGGAAGGGTGCGCAGTTCCGCTCGCCGCCACCGCCACCCTCGGAGGAAATCAGCCGGTGAGCCACGCCGCCACCATATCCGCTCAGGGCCTTGCCCCGCGACTGCCCGGCTTCGCCGTCTTTGCAGCACTTCTGGCGGCGGCGGGGCTGCCGCTATACATCCACGCGCCCAAGTTTTACGTCGATGAATATGGCGTCTCGCTGGCAGCCCTTGGCTCGGTGCTTTTCGTGCTGCGCCTGCTCGATGTGGTGCAGGATCCGCTGCTCGGACGGCTAAGCGCGCAGCTCAGGCAGCATCGCGCGATAAGTGTCGCCGTGGCGGTCGCGGCGATGGCGGCGGCGATGCTGGGATTGTTCGCCGTGACCCCGCCGATTTCGCCGCTCTGGTGGTTCGCGGGCATGCTCACGGTGGTCTTTTCCGCCTTCAGCTACCTCACCATCTGCTTTTACGCCCAAGGCGTGGCAAGCGCCGCCCATCTGCCGGGCCAAGGCCACCTTCGGCTCGCCCGCTGGCGCGAGACCGGCGCATTGCTGGGTATCTGTGCCGCCGCCGTGGCCCCTCTGACGCTTGGCGGCTATGCCGGGTTCGCGGTGGCCTTTGTCGCCCTCGCCCTCGTCGCCGCCCTCGCCATGACCGGACAATGGCACGCCACCGATGTGCCAGACGGCACCGGCTTTGGCCCGGTCCTGCGCGACCGCACCGCGCGCCGGTTGCTGATCGTGGCGCTGTTCAACGCGGCCCCCGTGGCGGTCAGTTCCACGCTCTTTCTGTTCTTCGTCGAAAGCCGCCTGCAAGCTCCGGGATGGGAGGGGCCGTTCCTTCTGGTCTTCTTTCTGTCCGCCGCACTCGCCGCCCCGCTGTGGGGCGCGCTGGCCGAGCGGCATGGCGCGCAACCGGTGCTGCTGGGGGCCATGGTGCTGGCCATCGCGGCCTTTGCCTGGGCCATCCTTCTGGGTGCGGGTGATCTCTGGGCCTTCGGCATCATCTGCGTGGTGTCGGGCGCGGCGGTGGGCGCGGACATGACACTGCTGCCCGCGCTCTTCGCGCGCCGCCTGTCGGATATCTCGCCCGGTGCTGCCGAAGGCTTTGGCCTTTGGTCATTTGTCTCGAAATTCACCCTCGCGCTGGCCGCCGTAGGCCTCTTGCCGCTGTTGCAGGCGGGCGGGTTTTCAGCCGGACAGGACAACGACGAGGGAGCCCTGCGCCTGCTCAGCCTGCTTTATGGCGGGCTGCCCTGTGCGCTCAAACTCATGGCCATTGCGCTCTTGGCCCGAACACCGATTGAGGAAAGGAGCTGACCCGATGGACGCTTTTGGTTTCATCCTGCTGGGGGCCGCGATCATGCTGGTGCTCACACTGCTCAAGGAGCGGCTCACAGGGTTTTCCGCACAGACCCCACAGGATTACGCGCAGCTTGAGCCGCGGTTTGACCTGCGCGAGCATCTCAACGGCCCGATCAAATGCGAAGGCGTGATCTATGGCCCGCTTGGCCGCGTCGCCTCGCGCTTCACTGGCGATTTCGAGGCGCAATGGCAGGGCAATCGCGGCATCATGCGCGAGCATTTCGACTATGACAGCGGCAACAGCCAGGATCGCGAATGGCGTCTGGAACTGGGCAATGACGGATCCATCCGCGCCGAGGCGGATGATCTTGTGGCCCCCGGAACCGGCCAGCAGATGGGCGCCGCCACGCGGCTCTCCTATCGCATTCGTTTGCCCAAGGAGGCGGGCGGCCATGTCCTTAGTGTGACAGACTGGATGTATCTCACCCCCGGCGGCGCGGTGGTGAACCGCAGCCAGTTCCGCAAGTTCGGGATCAAGGTGGCGGAACTCGTGGCAACGATGCGCCGGGTGGAAGCATGACCGACTGGCAGGGCAAACGCTATTGGCTGGTGGGCGCGAGCGAAGGCCTGGGCGCGGCCCTTGCGCACAAGATCAGCGCCGCCGGGGCCGAGGTCATCGTCTCGGCGCGCAACGCCGAGCGGCTGGAGGATCTGGTGACGCGCCTGCCCGGACGCGCGCGCGCCGTGGCGATGGATGTGCGCGACGACGCCAGCGTGACCGAGGCCGCCGCCCAAGTGGGCGAAATCGACGGTCTGGTCTATCTCGCGGGCGTCTACTGGCCGATGCCCTCGACCGAATGGCAGCCCGAAGAGGTCACCGCGATGGCCGATGTGAATTTCACCGGTGCTGTGCGGGTGCTGGGCGCGGTGATCCCCGGCATGGTGGCGCGCGATGCGGGCCATGTGGTGCTCACGGGCTCGCTCTCGGGGTTTCGCGGCTTGCCCGGGGCAATCGGCTACACCGCCTCCAAGGCAGGGGTCATGAACCTCGCCGAATCGATGCGCGCCGATCTGTGGCGCACCGGCGTGCGCGTGCAACTGGCCAATCCCGGCTTCATCAAGACGCGGCTGACCGACAAGAACAATTTCAAGATGCCGTTCATCATGTCGCCCGAGGATGCAGCGCAGGAGATGTTCGAACTGATGTGCGATGCCACCGCCTTTCAGCGCCATTTCCCGCGCCTCTTCAGCTATGTCTTTCGCCTGTCACGCTTTTTGCCGGACTGGGCCTATTACCGGCTATTTGCGTGAGATCAAGGACGGGGGACGACCGGACCGGCATTCCTGTGCTAGACTGGCGCAACAGGAGGGATGCCATGATCGACATCACAGTGCACAAGATCGCGCAGATCATTCTCATGTCCCGGGAACTGGACCGGGCCGAGGGCGAACTGCGCGCCTTCATCGACCGATTGACCGAGGAGGAACAGGCAAGCCTCGTCGCCGTCATGTGGATCGGGCGCGGCAGCTTCGAACCCGAGGATCTGCAAGAGGCCAAGCGCACCGCCTATGAAGAGGCCACGACACCGTGCGCGGATTACCTGCTCGGCACACCACATCTGTCGGACCATCTGGAAAACGGCCTCGATGCGCTCGGCCTGTCGGCCTCGGATGACGAGGACGAACTGATCCGGGGCGGCTAGCCGAGAATCATTGCCAACTGTCAACTAAATGTGACACAGATCAATGATCCGGGGGGCTTGCAGTATCATGAATGCCTTCAGGTGGCAGGGTTGACCGGATATTCGCGGGAACGGGAGGGCGCGCGATGTTGGCTGATCAGGAAACCAGATACCGCGCAGAGGCGCTGCGCCCACCGGGGGCGGCATCCACGCGTGATTTCGCCGAGCTTTGCACCGGCTGCGGCGACTGCGCCGACATCTGCCCGTCGGGCCTGATCTATCTCGGCCCGGACCTTCTTGCGCGGTTGCGCACGTCAAGGGGCTGTGGCGAATGCGGGCTCTGCGCCGATGTGTGCAGCCACGGCGCGATCGAACTGACCCCGCGCATGCGCGACGGCCTGCGCCAGATCCTGATCCAGGAACGCACGCGAGACGTCCCGCTCTGAGCCGCGCTCAACTGTCCTGAATGCTCTCCAGATAGGCCATCAGCGCCGCAAGCGGGCGCGGCGTGGGCGTCAGCACCCCGTCGCCCACATCCACCGGCACGGTATCGCCCTCCAGCAGCAGCCCGAATTCCGGCATCTCCTTGCCCGGCAGGCCGGTACGGTCATAGCCGTCGATCACCGACAGCACATGCGCGCGCGGGAATTCCCCGTCCATCGTCAGTTGCGTGAGATCCGAGGGCGGCGGCGCCATGCCCGGCGCCCACGGCCCATCGCCCTTGCCCGATACCCCGTGACATTGCGCGCAATTCTCGGCATAGATCGCGGCCCCCTCGCGCGCATCCGGCATTGAAACCGTTTGCGCGCAGGCCGCGAGTGCCGCTGCTGTCAGAATGGTTATGGTCCGCATCGCTCGCCCCTTGTTGTTTTGGAAAGAGCCTAGCAAGCGGGCCAAAGCCACGCAATGATACAGATCAGGCCAGTTCGCCCGCCAGCCCCTTGTCGATCAGCGCCACGGTTTCCTGCACGCCGTAAAGCGCGATGAACCCGCCAAAGCGCGGCCCCTGAGAGGCCCCCAGAAGCACCTCGTAAAGCGCCTTGAACCAGTCGCGCAGCGGGTCGAACCGGTCACGGCCCACGGCGTAGACGATGGATTGCAGCGCCTCGTCCTCCACCGGGCCGTCATAGGCCGCCAATTGATCGCGCAACTCGGTCAGCGCCTCGCGCTCCAGATCGGTGGGCGCGCGATAGGTCTTGGCGGGCGCGACGAAATCCTCGTAATACCGCACCGCGTAACCCGCGGCGGCATCCATGTCGGGATGGGTCTCGGCGCTCGCCTCGGGCGCATAGCGGCGGATGAAGCCCCAGAGCGTCTCCTTGTCATGCGCGGCGGAAACCGAGGCGAGGTTCAGCAGCATCGAGAACGGCACCACCATCCGGCTCTCGGGCACGTCGCCGTTGTGGATGTGATGCACCGGGTTGTTGAGCCGCTGCGTGATGTCCTGATCCGCATAGGCGCGCAATTGCTGGTGATACTCGTCCACCGCCTTGGGGATCACGTCGAAATGCATGCGCTTGGCCGTCTTGGGCTTTTGATACATGAAATAGCTCAAGGATTCCGTCGCGGCATAGCTCAGCCACTCGTCGATCGAGATCCCGTTGCCGCTCGACTTGGAGATCTTCTGCCCGTTCTCATCGAGGAACAGCTCATAGGTAAAATGCTCCGGCGCGCGCATGCCAAGCGCCCGGCAGATGCCGTCATAGATCGGCGTATTGGTGGAATGGTCCTTGCCATACATCTCGAAATCGACGCCAAGCGCCGCCCAACGGGCGCCGAAATCCGGCTTCCATTGCAGCTTCACATTGCCGCCCGTCACCGGAAGGGTCCATTCGCGCCCGGTCTCGTCGTCAAAGGTCACGGTGCCGTCCTTGGCATTGACCTCCTTCATCGGCACATAGATCACGCGGCCCGTCTCGGGATGGAGGGGCAGGAAGATCGAATAGGTCTGCTGACGCTCCTCGCGCAGGGATTTCAGCATGATCTTCATGATCTCGTCATAGCGCTCGGCGGCGCGCAGCAGCACCTCGTCGAATTGCCCCGAGGCATAGAACTCGGTCGCCGAAATGAACTCGTATTCAAACCCGAACGTGTCGAGGAACCGGCGCAGCATGGCGTTGTTATGCGCGCCAAAGCTCTCATGCGTGCCGAACGGATCAGGCACCGAGGTCAGCGGCTTTTGCAGATGCTCGGCCAACATCTCGCGGTTGGGCACATTGCCCGGCACCTTGCGCATCCCGTCGAGATCGTCGGAAAAACAGATCATCCGCGTCGGGATATCGCTGATCACCTCAAAGGCGCGGCGGATCATCGTCGTGCGCAGCACCTCACCGAAGGTGCCGATATGCGGCAGGCCGCTCGGCCCATAACCCGTCTCGAACAGCACATGACCCTTTTTCGGCGGGTTTTTCTCATACCGTTTGAGCACGCGGCGCGCCTCTTCAAAAGGCCAGGCTTTCGAATTCATCGCGGCTTCGCGCATCTCGGACATCGGATCGTCTCCTCTCGCGCCGGTCAGGCCACCGGCTGGGCTTCGCCGGTTCCTATTGCGGGGGGGCGGAACAGTCAATATTCTGCACTGCAACACCGCCCGGCGTGAAAGGCCCAAAATGACCGATCCGATCCCCCACCCGCTGACCCCGCAGGACTGTCTCGTCGCGGTCATGATCGCCGTTTCCGCCTCAGACGAGGACATGCGCACCGCCGAACTGGTCAAGATCGAGAGCACGGTGAACAACCTTCCGATCTTTGCCGCCTATGATCTCGACCGGCTGAGAGTGATGTCGCAGACCGTGTTCGACCTGTTCAGCGTCGAGGATGGGCTCGACGCCCTCTTCGGCCTGATCCGTGACAACCTGCCCGAGCAACTGTTCGAGACCGCCTATGCGCTCGCCTGTGATGTGGCCGCCGCCGATGGCTCGCTCAACGACCGCGAATTGCGACTGCTCGAGGAAATCCGCTACGAGCTCAATATCGACCGGCTGCACGCGGCGGCCATCGAACGGGGCGCGCGGGCACGGCACATGACGATCTGAACCGCCGGACCGTGGCGCAATTGCCCCTCGCACCCGGGGGCCAACTCTCCTATAACCCGGGCGGAACACACGGGGAGTCGCTGCCATGACCGGAGAATTATCGCCCATCGACAAGGCCAAGTTCGTGGCGGCCAAACGCTCGGTGGATTTCGTCGAGGACGGGATGCGCGTGGGGCTCGGCACCGGCAGCACGGCCGCCTGGATGGTGCGCTGCCTGGGCGAGATGGTGCGCGAGGACGGGCTGCGGATCAAGGGTGTGCCGACGTCGACCCGCACCGCTGAATTGGCCCGCGAGGTGGGCATCGAGGTGATCAGCCTCGACGAGGCCAAATGGCTCGACGTAACGATCGACGGTGCCGATGAATTCGACGCCAATCTCAACCTGATCAAGGGCGGCGGCGGCGCGCTCTTGCAGGAAAAGATCGTGGCGACGGCGAGCGACCAGATGGTGGTGATCGCCGATATCGGCAAGGAGGTCGAGGCGCTCGGCGCGTTCCCCCTGCCGGTCGAGGTGATCCCGTTCGGCTGGCAGACCACCAAGTCGCTGGTCGAGGAACTGCTGATCAACATGGACGTTCTGGGCCGCGACACGACGCTCAGGATGAATGGCGACCGGCCCTTCATCACCGATGAGGGCAATTACATCATCGACCTGCATCTGGGCCGCATCGGCAACGCGCATCAACTCTCGATGGCGCTCAACCAGATGCCGGGGGTGGTCGAGAACGGCCTCTTTCTCGATATCTGCGACGTGGTGATCCTCGGTTATGGCGACGGACGGGTCGAGACCCGCGACATCAACGAGGGCACGGTCGAGGAAGACCGGCTCGATTTCGTCGAGACCGACAATCTTTTCACCGATCTGAACGACTGATACAAGGAACCGGCATGGCATTCGACTACGATCTTTTCGTGATTGGCGGCGGCTCCGGCGGGGTGCGCGCGGCGCGGGTGGCCGCACAGGGCGGGGCAAAGGTCGCGCTTGCCGAGGAGGACCGCTACGGCGGCACTTGCGTCATTCGTGGCTGCGTGCCGAAAAAGCTGATGGTCTTCGCCTCGGAATATCGCGGCGCCATGGCCGACGCGCAGTCCTATGGATGGACGGTGCATACCGGCGGTTTCGACTGGGACGCGTTCAAGACAAAACTGCACACCGAACTGGACCGGCTCGAAGAGATCTATCGCGGCATCCTGCGCAACAACGGGGTGGAAAGTTTCGACGCCCGCGCGCGGCTGGTTGACCCGCATACCGTGGAACTGGCCGACGGCACACAGCTGAGCGCGCGGCATATCCTGATCGCCACCGGCGGACGCCCGGTGAAACCCGATCTGCCGGGCGCCGAGCACGCCATCACCTCGAACGACATCTTTCACCTTGAAACGCTGCCCAAGTCGATCCTGATCGTCGGCGGCGGCTATATCGCCTGCGAGTTTGCCTGCATCCTCAACGGCCTTGGCGTGCAGGTGACGCAGTTCTATCGCGGCGCGCAGATCCTGCGCGGCTTTGACGAAGAGGCGCGCGGCCTCGTATCGGAAGAGATGATCCAATCAGGCATTCACCTGCATCTGGGCACCAACATCCTGTCGATGGACCCGGTCGAGGATGGCTATCGCGTCAAGGCCAGCAATGGCAGCGAGGCCACGTATCAACAGGTGATGTTCGCCACCGGACGCGCCCCCAATACCGAGGATCTGGGGCTGGAGGCCGCAGGCGTCGCCACTGGCCGCAAGGGCGAAATCCTGGTCGATGAGTATAGCCAGACCGACGTGCCCTCGATCTATGCCATCGGCGATGTGACCGACCGGGTGAACCTGACGCCGGTGGCGATCCGCGAGGGCATGGCCTTTGTGGAAACCGTGTTCAACGGCAACCCGACGCCGGTGGATCACGACCTGATCCCGACCGCCATCTTCACCCAACCCGAGATGGGCACCGTGGGCCTGAGCGAGGAGGCGGCGCGCGAGCAGGAGCCGGTCGATGTCTATTGCAACTCGTTCAGACCGATGCAGACCGCCTTTGCGGGCCGCCCCGACCGGGTGCTGATGAAACTCGTCGTCAGCCGGGAAACCCGCAAGGTTCTGGGGTGTCATATCGTAGCACCCGGCGCGGGCGAAATGATCCAGCTGGCGGGCATCGCGGTCAAGATGGGCGCGACCAAAGAGGATTTCGACCGCACTGTCGCGGTACATCCGACAATGTCGGAAGAACTGGTAACAATGAAAACGCCTATCTGAACGGCTTGATTTTTCGCCTGTGCTGCACAGGTAGAACACAAAGTCGCAAACGGCTGGGACAACAAGGGAAGAGACAACGTATGGCTGGAAATTCTGGCGGCCCCTGGGGCGGCGACGGCAATTCGGGCGGCGGCAACGGCGGCGACCGTGGCCCCAACAAGGGCGGCGGGCGACGCCCCCCTGAAGGCGGCTCGCAACTGCCCGAGATCGACGATCTGGTGCGCAAGGGTCAGGATCAGCTACGCGTGCTGATGGGCGGCCGCGGTGGCGGCTCGAACGGCGCGGGCGGCGGTGGCGGCAACGGCCCGCAATTCGGCAAGGGCACCATCGGTCTGGCCGCCCTCGGCGCGGTGGCGCTCTGGGTGTTCGCCAGCGTCTATACCGTCAAGCCTGAAGAGCAATCCGTCGAGCTTTTCCTCGGTGACTTCTATCAGGTTGGCAATCCCGGTCTGAACTTTGCGCCTTGGCCGCTCTTCTCTTACGAGATCATCAATGTCACCTCTGAACGCACTGAGGCCATTGGTCAGCGTCAGGGCGGCGGGGGTGAGGGGCTCATGCTGACCACCGACGCCAATATCGTCGACATCAACTTTCAGGTGGTGTGGAATGTCGCGGATCCTGCGAAACTGCTGTTCAACATTCGCGACCCGCAGTTGACCGTCGAGGCCGTCTCGGAATCGGTGATGCGCGAAATCATCGCGGCATCGAACCTCGCGCCGATCCTGAACCGTGATCGCGGACTTATCGCCGACACCGCGAAGGAACGGATTCAGGAAACATTGGATGAGTATGACAGCGGCATTCGCATCGTCCGCGTCAACCTGCAAAAGGCCGATCCGCCGGCCGAGGTGATCGACGCCTTCCGCGAGGTGCAGGCCGCCGAACAGGAACGCGACCGTCTGCAACGCCAGGCCGATGCCTATGCCAACCGGGTTCTGGCGGAATCGCGTGGTGAGGCCGCACAAATTCTAGAACAGGCCGAGGGCTACCGCGCGCGCGTCATCAACGAGGCGCGCGGTGACGCGAGCCGCTTTAGCGCGGTTCTTGAGGAGTATCTCAAGGCCCCTGAGGTGACCCGCAAACGCCTTTATCTCGAACGCATGGAGCAGGTTTTGGGGGATATCGACAAGACAATCCTCGACCAGTCCATCGTCGGAAGCGGCGAAGGAAGCGGTGTCGTGCCCTACCTGCCGCTGAACGAACTGCGCCGCAACAGCACCACCAATCAGGGGAACTGAGATTATGGGCAAGACGAAATTTTTCATTCCGTTCCTCGTCGTGGTTATCTTCCTCGGCCTGTCCTCGATCTTCGTCGTCGACGAGCGCGAAAAGGCGCTGGTTCTCCAGTTCGGCCAGATCAAGGCCGTCAAGGAAGAGCCGGGACTCGCCTTCAAGATCCCCTTCATCCAGGAGGTCGTTCGCTATGACGACCGGATTCTGTCGCTCGATACCGAGACGATCGAGGTCACGCCATCGGATGACCGCCGCCTCGTGGTCGATGCTTTCGCACGCTACCGCATCAGTGACGTGGTGCAGTTCCGGCAGGCGGTCGGTGTCGGCGGGCTGCGCGTGGCCGAGGACCGGCTGGGCTCGATCCTCAACTCCCAGATTCGCGAGGTTCTGGGCGCGGATCAGGTGACATCGGACACCATCCTGTCCGAGGATCGCCGCGAATTGATGCGCCGCATCCAGCGGCAGGCACAAACGAGCGCCGAGGGCCTTGGCCTGGATGTGGTCGACGTGCGACTCAAGGAAACCAACCTGCCTGACCAGAACCTCGACGCTACCTTTGCACGGATGCGCGCCGAGCGTGAACGCGAGGCCGCCGACGAGATCGCCCGTGGTAACGAGGCCGCACAGCGCGTGCGTGCCCTCGCCGACCGGACGGTGACCGAGACGGTTTCTGAGGCCGAGCGCGAAGCGCAGGTGATCCGAGGCGAGGCCGACGCCGGACGCAGCGCGATCTATGCCGACGCCTACGGCTCGGATCAGGAGTTCTATTCCTTCTACCGGTCGCTCGAAGCCTATGAAAAGGCGCTTCAGGGCAGCAATTCCTCGATGGTGATGACGCCGGACAGCGAATTCTTCGATTATCTGCGTTCGGCCAGCCCGGACCAATGATCGAAACCGCGATTCTGGCCCTCGGGCTGGTACTGATCGTGGAGGGGCTGGTCTATGCGCTGGCCCCTTCGCTTATCGACCAGTTACTCGTCGCCCTCGCCGCCATCCCGCCAGAGGCGCGGCGGCTGATCGGCTTGCTTGCCCTGGTGATCGGGCTGGCGCTGGTCTGGGCCGCCAAGACCCTCGGGGCCTGAGCGCAGGCCCGCAGAGCGCCCTAGCTCGGCGGCCGGAGCCCCGCCTTGCGCACCCGCCGCAGCACCGTCGAGCGGTTGATCCCCAACCGGCGCGCCGCGCGCGACATGTTCCAGCCGCAGGCATCAAGCAGCGCTTCGAGATCCTGCTCCGGGCCGCCGTCCTGCGCAGACGCAAGCGAGGGCGCGGGCAGGTCCGGCAGGTCGATGACCCGGCCTTCCGTCACCGCGACCGCGACCCGGATCGCGTTTTCCAGTTCCCGGATATTGCCGGGCCAGTGGCGGGCCGCCAGTTCGGCACGGGCGGCGGGCGACAGGCTCAGATCCCGGTCGCTCAGCCGTCGCAACAGCCGGTCGATCAGCCAGTCGACATCGTGCCGCAGCCGCAGCGGCGGCAGGCGCAACCGGTCGCCCATCAGCCGAAAGAAAAGATCGGCGCGAAACCGACCCTCCTGCGTGGCGCGCGCCAGATCGCAGCGCGCCGAGGCGACGGCGCGCAGATCCCCCCGCGCCTCCAATAGCGTCAGCAGCGCGGCCTGCCCCCGCGCGCACAGATCCTCGACCCCCTTGAGAAAAAGCGTGCCGGGCGTGGCCCCGGCCAATGCCCCGATCGCCCCTGCGTCAAGCCCGGCGCAGACCAGCGCATGAAAGGCCCGGCCCGGCGGCCCGCAGACATGCAGGGCGCGGGCCAGCTTTTCCTTGCCGGTGCCGGTCTCGCCCTCGATCAGCAGGGGCACCGGCGTTGCGGCCAGCCGCGCGGCGCGTTGCAAGACAGGCTCGAGCGCCGGATCGGGCCCGGCAAACCCGCCGAGGGCACCCGGCAGATCGGCCAGCGGGGCGGGGCCGCGCGCCACCCGCGCCGCCTGTGGCGCAATGGCGTGACCGAAAAGACCGCGCCCATCCTTGAGGCGCAGCACCCGGTCCTCGGTGGGGCGACCGCGCATCAGGTCGGGCAGGTCGTCGACGGATATGTCGAGCACCCGGTCGATCGGCATGCCGATGAGATCGCCCTGCCCCTCCGGCACCAGCAGACCACGCGCGCCATGGGTCATGCCCACGATCCGCCCCGATCCGTCCAGCGCCACCGCCGCCTCCGGGTCGACCTCCAGAAACTCGGGCGAGGCCGAAAACCGCAGCACCCAGTCGCGCCGCGTCATCGCCATCAGATTCGCCATCTCCACCCGCCGCGCCGACGCGCGCACAAGGTTCATCGCAAGGTTCTGGCTCGATTTCGGCGAGGGCGAGCGCAGCAGCGAGATATCGAGCACCGCCGTCAACTGCCCCTGCATGTCATAGATCGGCGCGGCGGTGCAGGACAGCGGCGTATGCGCCACGCCGAAATGATCGCTCTGGTGGATCGTCACCGCCTCGCCGGTCACAAGGCAGGAGCCGACACCGCAGGTGCCCGCAAGGTTCTCGGACCAGTCCGATCCGAGATAGAGCCCGGCCTGCCGCAAGTCGTCCTCAAAACGCGGATCGCCGAAGAAATCGACGCAGACCCCTTCGGCATCGGCCAGCAACAACACGTAATTCTGCCCCGCGACCTGCCGGAACAGCGCATGCAGCCCCGAGCGCGCGGTGGCGATCAGCCGCTCGGATTGCTCGCGGTGGCGGCGCAGTTCGGCATCGGTGACGATATGCGCCGCCTCGGCACGGGCGGGATCCATGCCATAGGTCTCGACGCAGCGCCGCCAACTGTCGAGCACCAGCGCATCGCGCCCGCTCGCCCCGGCCTGTCCGCTGAGCGCGCGGTCGATCTCTGTCACATGGGCCAGATCGGTCATCTCGTCCTCCCGTGTTTGGGGGACCATAACACAACCCGCGGCCCTGCGACGATTGGCATTTGGTCGGAGGGCCGCCCCCCTTTCGCCGCGCCGGAAAGGGCGCTAGAAGCACGCCAAGTGTGACCCGCGCCACCGCGCGCCCGAAACCGGAACCCGACCGCATGTTCACAGCCACCCTGATCGCGCCGCCCGCCGCGCTGGAGCCTGCCCTTGTCGAAAGCCTGCGCAATGCCTGGGGCGGCGGCGACGCGCTCTGGCTGGCACCGGACGAGGCCGCCGAATTTCCCCTCGCCGAGATCCCCGGCAACCGCTGGGAGGTCTGGCCCGATCTGCAAGCGCAGGGCGTCGATCTGGTGGTGCAGCCCACCGAGGGGCGGCGCAAGCGGATGCTGCTGGCGGATATGGACAGCACGATGATCGAGCAGGAATGCATCGACGAGCTGGCCGAGGTCGCGGGCGTCGGCGTGCATGTGCGCGAGATCACCGCGCGGGCGATGAATGGCGAGCTCGATTTCGAAGGCGCCCTGCTGGAACGCGTGGCGCTGCTCAAGGGCCTCGACGAGGCGGTGATCGGCGAGGTGCTGCGCACCCGCATCAGCTACATGCCGGGCGGTGCCACGCTGGTCGCGACGATGCGCGCACAGGGTGCCTATTGCGCGCTGGTCTCGGGCGGGTTCACCGCCTTTACCCAAGCCGTGGCGGCGCATCTGGGCTTTGACGAGCACCGCGCCAATACGCTTCTGGCCGAGGGCGGCGCGCTTGTGGGCGATGTCGCACGGCCCATTCTGGGGCGCGCCGCCAAGGTGCAGGCGCTCGAAGAGATCAGCGCGCGTTTGGGGATTTCTGAGGCGGACGTGATCGCCGTCGGCGACGGCGCGAACGATCTGGGCATGCTCGGGCGCGCAGGTGCGGGCGTGGCGCTGCATGCCAAGCCCGCGGTGGCCGCAGACTGCGACATCCGCATCAATCACGGCGACCTGACGGCGCTCTTGTATGTGCAGGGCTACGGGCGGGAAGAGTTCGCTCGCTGAGCGGGGCGGGTCGTTACCCCGCCCCGACAGTGGTATCAGCCTTCGCTCGGCGGCAGGATGCCTTCCTCCTTCGCGGCGGCAAGTTCCTCTTCGTTGAGCGCGCCATCGGCGTCGGCGTCGGCCTCCATGAAGGCTTCCGACGGGGCTTCGGGCATGGCCTGCTGGAATTCCGACATGGTGATATACCCATCGCCATTGGCATCCACCGAGGCGAAATCCCCCGCCAGCGCGAGGCCAGGCAGGGCAAAAGTCAGGGCAAGGCCGGTGGCAAGCGTTGTCTTGGTCATCTCAGACATCCTTTCGTTTCAGGGTTCAGGCGGCGCGGCTGCGCTGCCGTGACGCGAACATGAGGCCGCCCGCCCCGCCTGTCATCGGACCCGGACAAACACCTGAAAAACATGCGGAGATCAGCCAGAATCCGGGCCTTGCATGGGCGAACCAACGCCACCTGCGCGGGCCGGGCGGGAACCCGCCCGCCCGGCAACGCCATTCGAGCGAAACGCCGCCCGAATGGCGCGCCCCGCGCATCGGTGGAACATTGCCGAGGGCCGCGCGACTCAGGCCAGTGCTGCGGCAGGCTTGATCATCCCCGTCTCGATGCCGCGCCAGTTGGTAATCGGCGCATTGCGGTACTTGCGCGCGGTGGGGTGTTCGGGGTCGAGCACGCCCACCCGCACGAGGATCGAGGCGATCGCGCATTCCGCGCCGCGCGTGCCGCCATCGGCGATCTTGAGCGCGACCCCCAGCTTGCGCCGTGGCAGGATCGCGATGAAAAACGCCTCGGCCCCGGTCTTGAGCGCCACCGGCTCGGAACAGGCGCGCATCAACTCGGTGCAGGCACGCCCGTCGCCCGCCACCAGGTCGGGATGCGCGACCATCGCCTGCCAGAGCCGCACGGCGGCATTCTCGACCATGCCCCCGGTCTCGGACGCCGCCGCAAACCACGCCATCGCGCGCGCCATGCCGTGCAGGGAACAGGCCGGGTTGGGCGCGGAACAGCCGTCGATTCCATAATAGGGCGAGGTCTCGGCGGTGATCTCCTCGAACGCTTCCATCACCGCCTTTTGCACCGGGTGGTCGGGGTCCACATAGTCCGGACCGGCCTTGAGATGCTTGCCAAGCGTCAGAAACCCCGCATGTTTGCCCGAGCAGTTGTTATGCACCTGGCAGGGCGCGGTATCGGAACACAAAAGCGCCTTATGCGCCGCCTTGTCCCAGGGCATATGCGCGCCACAGCGGAAATCCTCATCCGAGAGCCCCAGATCCCCGATCCAGCGGCGCACCCTTGACGTGTGGATCTCACCGCCCTCATGCGACGCACAGGCCAGCGCCAGCTGTTCGGAGGTCAGCCCATGCGCATGCGCCGCCCCGCTGGTGATCAGCGGCAGCGCCTGCAACATCTTGGCCGAGGAGCGTGGCAGCACAACCTCTTCGGGGTTGCCCCACGCCTCGACGATCCCGCCCGACGCATCGCAGATCACCGCGTGACCCAGATGCACGCTCTCGGGGCGCGGGCCGCGCCAGATTTCGGTCAGGGGGATGGGGCTGGTCATTCAGGGGCTCCGGTTCAGAAGGGCGAGCGATCTGTGCGCACTGTGCGAAAATCCGCCAATCGCGTCTTTCATTACTCGCCTGTTTCGGGCTATTGTTGCACTGTCGAGACAGGACTGGCCGCATATCAAAAGAATTCCGGTAAGGAATGCAAGCGGCACATGAAATTGAGGCTCAGGACAGCTTGGAGGCTGGACATATGGTATCACGAATTGCGGGCGGACTGACACTGGCTCTTGTGGCAATGATGGCGACGGCCCCCCTCGCGCAGGGCACAAGCAGCAATCAGGTCGCCGCCAAGACGGCGTGGAGCGTGTTCGAGGACAGCGACCCGCGCGAATGCTGGGCGGTATCGGCCCCCACCGAGACGGTCAACACCCGCGACGGGCGCGTCGTCGCCGTGCGGCGGGGCGATATCCTGCTGATGACCTTCTTCCGCCCCGGCGCGGGCGTTCAGGGGCAGATCACCTTTACCGGCGGCTATCCGTTCGCCGGCGGATCGACCGTCAACATGAAGATCGACGGCAGCGAGTTTGAGCTTTTCACCGAAGGCGAATGGGCCTGGCCCGCCAGCACCGATGACGACGCCAAGATCCTCGCGGCGATGAAGCGCGGTGCGGATGCCGTTCTGACAGCGCGGTCCGCTCGCGGCACGCAGACCAAGGATACGTTCTCGCTCATGGGCTATACGGCGGCGGTCGAAGAGGCCGAGAAACGCTGCCAGTAACGCGGCGGATCGCAGAGTAAGAGGCGGCGGGCCGAATCGGCACCGCCGCTTTTTTTGTCGCTCAGCGCAGCACCTTGTCCTCGGGCCACTCCATCGCGGTGTCAAGCCGGATGGTCTGCGTGTCACCGGCGGGCAGATCGAACTCCCATGCCAGGATACCGCGCTGATCGTCGACATTTTCCTCGGCAGGCTCGGGCGTGGCGGACCAGGTGATCTCCAGATCCTCCTGTTCCGACACCGGCACCCGGTCGAGCACACGCAGCGGCCAGGCCGTGTCGGTCAGGTTCTCGACCTCGATAATCACGGTCTCCGACATCTCGTTGGACTTGCGGACAAGGCCCCGGTCGCCCTCGTTGCGCTCCCGCAGGATACGGCTCAGGCGCAGACCGTCGACCGGGCCGAAGGACAGCTTCGCGTCGTCCCCGGCGGCGATCAGATCAAGGCCGCGCTGCCCGACATAACGACCATCCAGATAGAACCGCGCCTCGGGCGTGGGCAACAGGATTTCGCCGGTTTCATTGGTGAATTCGGCCATCACATAGGCCGTCTCATCGACCATCGGCACGGCTTGCGCCACCACCTCGGCGTCAGCCTCCAGCGTACCCAGCATCAGCCGCACATGATCCGCCCCGGTCGCGACATCGACCGGCGTCGGATAGCTGTAGGTCACGGAAAGACCATCGAAATCGGCATCCGCCGTCACGGTATCGGCCATCTCCGCCATCGGCGCGGCCAGCGACATCAACGCCTCACCGCCTTTCTGACGCGCAAGCGGCCGGATCTCTTCGGGGTCGACGATGCGCGGCACGAAGGGCCAGATCTGCCCCGGTTCCGTCTGCTCCGACGGGCGCGAGGTCGAGAGGCTCAGCGCCACATCCTGCCAGTTCTCACCGGTGGATTGGCGCACCAGGGCCCCGCGCTCGATCCGCAGCGCGCCGCTGTCGCGGGCGAGATGCAGATCATAGAGCGGCTGCCAGCCCGCATCGGGGATGGTATAGGTGACGGTCATGCGCCCCTCGGTCGCCGTCTCGGCGGTGATCGCGACGGCCAGCATGGCGCGCGCCTTCTCCTCGGGGACAAGCGCGGCAAGCGCCTTGCGCGCATCCTTCAGCGCCGCTTCCTGATCGGCGAGCGCGCGGGTCGCGGCCTCGGCCCGGCGGGCGGCCTCCAGCGCGGTCTGACGCGCGACAAGGGTTTCGGTGCCGATCATCTGCGACAGCGCGCGCAGCCGGTCGAGGTCGAGCGTCGCCACCCCGTCGCCCTGCCCGATCCGGTCGAGAAAGGCCAGCCGCGCGCGGGCGGCCTCGGCCTCCAGCCGGATATCCTCGATACCGGCACGGGCCGTGCGCAGCCCCTCTTCCAGCCGCTCCACCTCGGCGCGGGCGGCCAGCAGGTCCGGGCTCTCGGCCATGTCGCGGGGCGGCACGTAATCGCGCCGCGTCGTCACACCGCCCATGCGGGCACCCTCCACGCTCACCCGCACCGAGGCAAGCGGCGTGCCGCGCGGCAGATCGGCGAGGATCAAGTCATGCACCCCCTCGGGCGCGGCAAAGGGCACCTCGCGGGTGACCGTCGCGCCCTGCGGATAGAGGGTCACGGCGCTGACCCGGCTGCCGAGCGCGATATCGTCGGCAAGCGCGGCGGGCGCAACCAACATGAGCGAAAGACAAAGGGCACGCATCGGGCAACACTCCTGTATGACTTGGGAAATTTGTCAGCGTTTCGCCATGCAAGTGCAAGCGCGGAGCACCGCCTTGCGCGGATTCGCGCCGCAGCAGTATCAGGCGCGGGCAGGCAGGCTTTGGCGGTAGCGGGCCAAAACCGCCGGATCGGGCACCAGCGGCGTGCCAAGCTGGTCTGCCAGATCAAAGAACCCCTGCCCCGGCACTCCGGAATGACGGTTGACCACCTGCGCCGCCACGAAGGGGCGGCCAGCAGCGGCATCCTCGCGCATCGTGGTCTCCAGCGCCTGCGTCACCTTGCGCACCGAGCCGGGCAGATAGAGCCCCACCGCCCGCGCAAGCGCGCCATAGGTGATCGGTATCTCCTCGGGGCCGAGCCGCTCCAGATGGGCGCGCAGCCGGTCGGCGAGGCTGGGATCCTGCACCTTTTCCGGGGTCGGCCTGCGCGGCGGCGGCACTTCGAAAATTCGGCCGTTGTCATGCAGGTCCGCCGCCCAGGCCCGGGTCGGCGCAAACACGGCAACACGGGTGATCGGGCCGCTTTGCCCCGCGCGCGTCTCGACAGTGCGCTCGATATCGCCATTGGCAAACCCCGCCATCACGGTCTCCGGCGTGAGGCCGAGACGCTGCGCGAGATACTCCGGGTCGATCCGCAGCTCACCATCGCTGCGATCCACGACCGAGGCGGGAACCGGGCGCGTCAGTTTTGGCGACGGGCCATCATCGGACGTGTAATAGGGGTTCACCCCGGCATCGTGATCGGTCACGTCGATGATCTCTGCAATCTCCGGCAGGGCCGCGCGCAGCATCGTCTCGATCCCCTCGCGCAGGGTCTGGGACGAGGCCGCACAGCCTTGGCACCCCCCGGCAAAGCGCAGATGGACGCGGGCCTTCTCCACCCGGTCAACGCGCACACTGCCGCCATGCGCGGCAATCGCCGGATTGGCCTGCCGGTCGAGCAGGTCCTGAACCTCGCTCAACAGGCGCGCATCGTCGTCTTGCGGCGGCTGCGCCACGCCAAGCGGATGCTCGCTGGCCTCAAGCACCTCGCGGATCGCCTCCGCAATGCGCGGCTTGAGCGCCGCCCACTCTGCCCCATCGGCGCGCCGCACATGGATCGAGGCGCCGCTGACCTGCACCTGCGCCACCCCGTCGATGGCGAAAAGGGCTTCGGCCAAGGGGGCGCTACCCGCCTCGGCCGCCGTGAAGCGCGCACTCTGGCCGGGCTGAATATCGCTATCGAGCAGGAACCGCATGGTCATCGGGTCGCGCTCTGAGGGCTGGGCGCGGATCCGGCGCCTGGGATGGGTCGTCACGTCAGACATCTTCGAGATCGCTCGCCTCCATCGCGCGCAGCGCCTTGAAGGTGTAAATCCCCGAACTGTGACCATCGCTGAACGCCACGCCGATCCCGTAATTGCCGACATTCCAGATCCGCGTCGGCACGACGTCGAGCGGCACGCTCGCGGGATCGAGCAGGCGCGCGCCCGACATCTCGTCGCGGCAGGCGGCACATTGGCAGGCGAGCCGCAGGTCGCGCGGGTTCAGCGCCATCTCGGCCCCGTCCTCCCATGTGATCCGCAGCGTCGCGTCGTCATAGCGCAGTGCCACCGGCAGTTCCGGGTTGCCATCCGGGTCGACGGCACCGGGCGCGGGCTGTCCCGTGCCCTTGGCCACCTGCCAGTCAAACGGGGTGCGCAGGCCGCGCCGGGCCCCATCCACCCGGCCCTCAAGCGCCGAGGCGACATCGCGATAGGCCTGCGCCGCCTTGCCCTGCGGCGCGCTCAGGATGGTGGGCCGTCCGCTATCGCCGCTTTCCACCACCTCAGGGTCAAGCGGCACACTGCCAAGGAAGGGCACGTCGAGCGCCTGCGCGATCCGCGCACCGCCGCCCTGCCGGAAAATATCCGTGACCGTGCCGCAGCACGGGCAGGTAAAGCCGCTCATGTTCTCGACCACGCCGAGGATCGGCACGCTCACCTGTTCCATCATGCGCAAGCCGCGCCGCACGATCCGCAGGCTCACGTCCTGCGGCGTCGTCACAACCACCGCACCGGTCAGCGGAAAGGCCTGCGCCAGCGTGAGTTGGACATCCCCCGTCCCCGGCGGGAGGTCGAGCAGCAAGAGGTCAATGCCCGCCCAATCGACCTGCGTGATGAACATCTGCAAATACTTGGTCACCATCGGGCCGCGCAGCACGGCGGGCTTGTCGTCGCTGGTCAGCATCGCCATCGAGATCACCTTGATGCCATGCGCCTCGGCGGGGATCACCTTCTTTTCGGGCGACATGGCGGGGGTTCCGCTGTCCGACAGCCCCAGCATGCCCGGAATCGAGGGGCCGTAGAGATCGGCATCGACGATGCCGACGCGCAAACCGCTGTCGCGCAGGGCGAGCGCAAGGTTGACCGTCACGGTCGATTTGCCGACGCCGCCCTTGCCGCTGCTGACCGCGATCATCGCAGGCAGGCCGCTGCGCGGGCCGTCATTCTGGTTGGTCTGGCTCATGGCTTGGGTCCTGTAGGCTCGGTCTCTGTCGGGGTGGTCGAGAAATTGGCGCAAAGCTGGCCGATCTCGAACGGGGCAAGATCGCTGGCCACGCAGGCGCAATAGGCGGCCCCGTCGCGATCCTCGAAATATCGGCAATCGCCGCAGGTGCCAAAACCGCGATCGCCGCGACGGCGTGCGAGGTTCGAGGCGATATCCGGCAGCGCGCGCGCGAGGGTGGCGTGATCGGCATCGCTCAGCCCGGACAACGCCTCGACAAGGTGGCGCAGCGGGTCGCGTTCAAGGATCTCGCGGCCCCGCGTCGTCACCTCGAAGCGTGCGCTGCGCTTATCGGTCTCCGAGGCATGCCGTTCCAGGTATCCGCCCCGCACCAATGACTTGATCACCTGCGAGGCCGTGCCCCGCGTCGTCGCCTGAAAACTGGCAAAAGCCGAGGGCGTGCGCGAGGCCCGGTTGGCCCGGGCAAAGAATCGCAGCGCCGTCCATTGCGCGGCGGTCAGGATATCCTCGCGCCCCTCGGCACGCGCGGATCGCCCGACATGGACCAGCATCTCGGCCAGTTTTTCCAGACGGTCGGTGGTGTGACTTCGTGATGACATGCAAAACCGATATCGAATCGAAACCAGTTTGACAAGAGCGCATGCCCCTATATGATTTCGAATCGAAACAAGTTATCGCCACAGGCGGAGTCCATGAACAAACCCTTCATCCCGAGCGACCCAAAGGCACATGGCAACAGGCCCCGTCCGGGCTTTCTCAGCGCGCAGGAGGAGCAGGATCTGGCGCGCGCCTGGCAGCAGAATCGCGACGTCGCGGCGCGAAACCGGCTGGTAAACGCCTTTGCCCCGCTCGCCATGGCGACCGCCAAACGCCACTCGAAAAACAAGACGCTCGACGATCCCGACCTGCTGCAACATGCCTATATCGGCCTGATCAAGGCCGCGAACGGGTTTGATCCGGAAAAGGGCTTTCGCTTTTCGACCTATGCCGCCTGGTGGATCAGGGCCGAATTGCAGGAATACCGCATTCGCACCTGGTCGCTGGTGCAGCGCACGCGCACCGCCAAGTCGCGCAAGGTGTTCTTCAACCTCCACCGGCTCGAGGATGACGTGAGCGCGCCCCCGGACGAGACCCGCGAGGCCAAGAACCTGCGCGTCGCCACCGCACTCGGGCTCGAGCCGTCAGAGCTCGACGGTTTCAGACTGGCCTTTGCGGGCAATGACAGCTCGCTCAATCAGCCCGCGGCGCAGGGCGAGGGCGATGACATCATCCATCTTCTCGAGGACCCGAATTCCAATGTCGAACAGGATGTCGCCGACCGGCTGGATCGCCGCACCTTCTGGAACGAGGCGAAGACCCATTTCGGCAAGCTGCCCGACCGCGAACGGGTGATCATCGTCTCGACGGTGCTCAAGGATCCGCCCATGACCCTCGAACAGCTGGGCACGGTCTACGGCATATCGCGCGAGCGTGTCCGGCAATTGCGCGAGCGCGGCCTCGAACGCCTGCGCCATTCGATGCGCGACGCCATGGGCGATCACCGAGCGGATCTGTGCCACGGCTGAGGCATCCGTGACGCATTGTGCCGCGCGCCTCTGCCGCTAGGATGGCCACGAATGCCCGTCACGGGCAGCAGGCCCGGGAGACCTCATGTCCTTCGACGCGATCACAACCTTTCTGTCCGATCCCGCCACCCACGGCACAACCACTCCGGTCGAGGTGGTGCGGACGCATTGCGCGCTGGTCTTTCTGACCGACGACGACGCCTACAAGGTCAAGCGGCCGGTCACCTACGACTATCTCGATTTCTCGACCCTCGAGAAACGCAAGGCCATGCTGGACCGCGAGCTTGAGCTCAACCGCCCCGCCGCGCCCGAGATCTATCTCGGGCTGGTGCCGGTCACGCGGGCGGCGGATGGCGGCCTGCAGCTTGGTGGCGAGGGGGAGGTGGTCGAATGGTGCCTGCACATGCGCCGCTTTGCGAAAGGGGCCGAACTGTCGGAGATGGCCGCGCGCGGCACGCTCACACGCGCCATCGCCGAGGATCTGGGCCGCGTCGTCGCCACGCTGCACGCGCGCGCAGAGATCCGCGACGCCGACGGTGCCGCGCTGGTGTCGGCGGTCGCGGACGAGTTGGAGATGACGCTGGCCGGGATGACCGATGTCCTGCCACACGACGCGGTCGCACAGCTGTGCAGCACCTTAAGGGACCACATCGACCGGCAGTCGGACCTGCTTCGCGCCCGAGGGCGCGCGGGCTTCATCCGGCGCGGGCATGGCGACCTGCATCTCGGCAATATCGTGCTGCTGGACGGCCGCCCGGTGCCCTTCGATGCGCTGGAATTCAGCGAACGGCTCGGCACGCTCGATGTGCTCTACGATCTGGCCTTCCTGCTGATGGACCTGTTGCATCGCGACCTGCCCGAGGCGGCCAATGCGGCGCTGGCCTCCTACCTGTTTCACGCAGACACCCCCGATCATCTCGACGGTCTGTCGCTGATGCCGCTCTTTCTCGCCCTGCGCGCGGCGATTCGCGCGATGGTCTCGGTGCAGGCCGGGCGGCTCTCCGACGAGGACCGCAGCGACCGCACCGCCGAGGCCCGCACCTATCTCGACGCGGCGCGCGCGCATCTGTCGCCGCCTCCGCCGCGCCTGATTGCCGTGGGCGGGCTGTCGGGCACCGGCAAGACCACTCTGGCAGGGCGGCTGGCCCCGCATGTCGGAGCCGCGCCCGGTGCGATCCATCTGCGCAGCGATCTCGAACGCAAGGCGCTCTTCGATGTCGATCCGCTCACCCCCTTGCCCGACACGGCCTATACGCCCGAGGTCAGCGCACGCGTCTACGACCGGCTTCTCGACAAGGCGGGGCGCATCCTGGCAGCGGGGCATTCGGTGATCGTCGATGCCGTCTTCGCACACGAGGACGACCGCCACAGGCTCGACGACCTGGCGCAGGTATCCGGCGCGACCCTTACCGGGCTGTGGCTGACGCTCGATGCCGAGACCATGATGGAGCGGGTCGAAGCGCGGCAGGGCGACGCCTCCGATGCCGATGCCGCCGTCGTGCGCCGTCAACTGGAGCAGTCGGACCCGGCACCGGACTGGGCACAGCTCGATGCCAGCGGCACGCCCGAGGCGACCCTGACACGTGCGCTCAGGCGGCTGGACGCGCCTTGAAACGCGGGCTCTGCACCACGCCACTGTCGAAAAGCTGCGCGATCTCGGTATCATCTAGCCCCACCACATCGCCCAGCACCGCCTCCGTGTCGGCCCCCAGCACCGGGGCCGGACGCGGGCCGCTGCGCTCATGCCCGGAAAACACCGCCGGATGCCCCGGCACCGGAAACTGGCCCAGCCCCGGCTGATCGAGCATCTCGAACATCGGGTTCGCCGCGCTCAGGTCGGCATCCTCCGCAAGTGCCTCGCGCATGGTGCGAAACACCGACCATGTCAGCCCCGCCGCGTCGAAATCCTCCGCGAATTCACCCACCTCGCGGCTTGCGAACCACGGGCGCAGGATCGCGGTGATCTCGCGGCGCAACTCCCACCGCGCGCCCTCGTCACTCAGATCGCGCCCCATGCGCTCGGCCAGCCCCGCCATCGCCGCCTCGGTGCCGGTGGCCTTGACCAGCCCGCGCCATTGCCGGGCTGTCAGGCCGATCACCATCACCCGCCGCCCGCAGGCGCAGACGAAATCCTGACCGTAAGCGCCGTATAGCGCATTGCCCGATTTCGCCCGGTCCCGGTCATTGACCACCGCATCGCCGATCATCCCCAGATGCCCCATGGTGGCCGCCGCCACATCCTTGAGCGAAAGCTCCACCTCCTGCCCGCGCCCGCGCCGCAGCCGGTCGCGCTCTGCCGCCAATAACGACGACACCACCAACTGCCCCGCCACCAGATCCCAGGCGGGCAGCGCATGCGCCACCGGCTCCGGCCAGCCCACCGGGCCGGTCATCGCGGGCACGCCAAGCGCCGGATTTACCGTGTAGTCGACCTGCGGGCGGCCCTGCCGGTCGCCCATGAGCGTGACCATGATCAGATCCTCGCGAAACTTGCTCAGCGTCTCGTAATCCATCCATCCGCGTACCCGCAGGTTGGTCAGGAACAGCCCCGCATCCTCACCCGGCGCGGTCACGATCCGGGTCACAAGCTCCTGCCCCTCCGGGCGGCGCATGTCCACGGCGATGGATTTCTTGCCCTTGTTGAGGCCAGCCCAAAAGAGGCTCTGCCCCGAGGGCGCCAACGGCCAGCGCCCGGCATCGAGCCCGCCGCCGATCCGGTCGAAGCGGATCACCTCAGCCCCCATCTGCGCCAGCGTCATCCCCGCCAGCGGCACCGCAACAAAGGCCGATCCCTCGACCACGCGCATTCCCGTGAGTATTCCGCCCATGCCGTTTCCTCGCCCCTGAAGCCGTCACCGTGAGGGGCAAGTGTGCCGAATGCCAAAAATAAGTCAATATTTCAATGACTTACCTGAATACCATTGCATGCAGCGCGGATTGTGCAGGTGCGGCATCAACGCGACACGTTGATTTTCATCACGAATTGCGCGCCACACCCCTGAGCTACTCCCCATCGGTTGGACAGGATCTGGCGTAAATTAAGCTACTCTTTGCACCTGCTGATCGGGTTGGGTTTTGTCTTTTCTCAGCCAA
>NZ_JBRJGR010000029.1:0-38292 GCF_053628595.1 Roseovarius sp. MBR-154 | reverse complement strand
GATCTCGATGTGCGGTGTGAACGTAAGGTCGACCATAAGGTCGGACTTACCATCGCATCCATCGCCCCGTCAGACGGCCTCCGCCGGAGCGTTACGTTAAAGTCGGACCTGAACCCTATCATATGGCGCGCGTCGGCGACGCGCTTATGGTGAGCAGCGCCGTCAAGAACGAGCTATGGGTTCTCGATCCGAAAACGCTTGATCTGCTCGTGATTGTCGAGACGGACAGCACCGGGCATCAATTCGTCCCTATGCCATAGACGAAGCGAACCAAGGTGGCGGGCGTAAACGTACCTGCCACCGCACCGATCAGCCGATGGGTCAAACTTCATCCGGTTAACACATTTTTGCCTACAATTATACGCCCTTAAAGTTGACATCTTTCTCGAGTTCCAAGGACTTCTTTCGGGCACTTTCCCTTTTGCGAACTGCGCTTTTTCGTCCAGATCTGGCCACCCAAATACCAAAAACCATCAAAACCCCTCCTGGAATCAAACCCGATCCAGGGTCTTCATTTAAGATCACCATCGCTATCGCAATAGCAGCCAGTGGTGAAAAGGAAGTGGCCAACGAAACATCACCTGCCTTCGAGTGTTTCAATCCGAAGTTCCACGCAAGCTGTCCGATAATAATGATGAGAATTGCGTAAACCCATATCCACTTGAGCAGTATCGGTTGGAACATTTCGCTAAAATGGTGGTGACCAGAAAAGGTGAGCTGGAAGCTGACGTAGATTAAAGTACCCAATACCGTTCTGAAAATGGCGAAGACTCCAAATGGAACCGTCTCGAGACTTGTCCTGGTGATGATCGTTGAAAGAGTAAACGACAAGGTAGCAGCGACGGCTGCGACCTCTCCCACACCAATCGCGTATCCAATATCGCGATCTTTGAAAGCCAGGATGACAACTGCCCCTAATAGAATGATCAGGTTTCCCGCCATCGCTTTGACATCAATCCTCTCACCCAAGAAGATTGCAGCAAGAATAAGGAAAATGGGAGGATCAATCCGGCTAGCTATGACGACGTTCGTTACGCTGGTGTTTTCCAAGGCAAAAAAATACAGCCCAGGTGTAACGGCGGAGGACAGCACAGCGGATAAGGTCAAAAGCACCCATTCGCGGGAGGAAAGGTCACGAAGCTTTTCAAGCTTCCAGTCCCTACCAAAGAATAGGAGCATTGGGATGAGCGAGATCAAAGATCCTAGAACCAAAAGGTTTGCAAAAGTGATCACATTGTGGCCGTTGATGCGGTTCGCATCTCCAATGCTCACCAACATGGTCACAACGGAATTGGATGCCGCATAAATTATCACAGCAACCCAACAAGACAGTACACCCCACTTTGCTGTGGTCGACTTACGCAATCTAGTGTCCCGTACCATGACCACGGCGGTCGACCCTATCAAACTGAGAGTAAAACAATGGCGGTCCTACTTGGCGCTGCCGCTTGGGGGAAGCGTCCCACATCAAGTGGGGTGCCAGCATCGACCGAATTGGATCATGCTCCTATCAAACTTGCCACCCTGCCCCTTGGCCGGAAGATTTCGCAACTACAGCCCTGGATAAGAAAACTTTTCCCAGCAGTGCGTGTCGTTTGAACCATTGGTTCGTTCCTTTTGTTTGGCATCGTGAGACCATAGGTGGGCGACCGGAAGCTATCGATGGTGGATATGTATCGATCTGTCGCAAAGCCTGACTTTGTTACGTTTCGCGACAAATTTTCTCGGCAACGATCATTTGAGCGCTTAGATAAGGGTCATGAGAAACCCGCCCCACATACTGTTGGTCGATGACAGTGTCGAAATTCGCAAAGCTGTTGCGCGATATCTGGAAAAGAACGACATGCGCGTCACGAGTGCGGTCGATGCAGCCCAGATGGATGACCTGCTGAAGGTCGGCCGCTATGACCTCATCGTCCTGGACGTTATGATGCCTGGCGAAGACGGGATATCGGTCTGTCGCCGCTTGTCCGGCAAGGGGGTGGTACCAATCCTGATGTTGACAGCGCTTGGTGAGGAAATGGATCGTATCATCGGCTTGGAGGTCGGTGCGGATGACTACTTGCCCAAACCGTTTAATCCGCGCGAGTTGCTTGCGCGGATAAAGGCAATTCTGCGGCGGGCGCAGAAACCGGAAGTCTTGGCGGGAAGTCTTACAGGCAGCCTTGTAAGGTTCGCGGATTGGATGCTCGAAACCGACACACGTCGCCTTGTCGCGGCAGACGGCCGAGAGGACGTGCTGACAACATCAGAGTTTAAATTGCTGACAATCCTGCTGGAACGTCCGCGCATCGTGATGAGCCGCGAGCAGCTTTTTGACCTGACAATAGGCGGAACTCCCGCCGCTTTTGACCGGACCATCGACAATCAGATCAGCCGCCTGAGGCGAAAGATCGAGCACAACCCGGGGCGGCCAAGAATCATCACCACGGTTCGAAACGGCGGCTATTGCCTTGCAACGGATGTCGAGGTGCAGCAGTGATCCGCAAGCGTCTGGATAGCTTGCGTGTCCAACTTTTGCTGCTCATTATAGGCAGCCTTCTTGTGGCGCAGACAATAAGCCTGTGGCTTTTCGTGGATGAACGCGGCCTCGCCGTGCGCGCTGCGATCGGGGCAGAGGCGGCCGGACGCGCTGCGAATGTCGCGCTTCTCCTCGAACGGGCACCATCGAACCTTCATGCTTCTATCCTCCGGGCCGCTGACTCCCCGCTTGCAAGGTTTCGGGTCGACCCGCAGGCAGGTGTTGATCATCTTGATCACCGTGCAAGAGGAGCGGTTGAAGCGCGTATAAGGTCGTTGCTGGGGGACGAAGACAGCCGCGAGATTCGCGTGGAGTTGCATGAGGTAGAGCGCGCATTCCCGCCAATGAAGATGATGCCACCGCAGATGGTCGCCGAGCACAAGCAGATGATGCACGACAAGATCTCGGGGCTTGAACTAACGCTCTCAATCGCACTTGCAGATGGCACCTGGCTGAATGTCGACACGCGCTTTCAGCGCCCGCCGTTGCAATGGCCGGTCTTTTCTGCGGTGAGCTTTGGCTTAACGGCGGCCTTGCTAATTGGCGTGGCTTGCTGGTACCTGCTTGCCCGCTTGACGTGGCCGCTCAGGCGTTTAGCCCAAGCCGCCGACAGTCTGGGTCGTGGTGAGGAAAGGGAACCGCTTCCGGTCGCTGGTCCAAGCGAAGTCAGAGATTTGACGGCTACCTTCAATCGCATGCAGGAACGACTGATGCGCACGGTTGCGGACAAGACGCGTATAATGGCCGCTCTGGGTCATGATCTGCGTTCGCCACTGACCGCTTTGCGGGTTCACGCAGAAATGGTTGATGAGGAGGAGACGCGCGACGCCTTGGTGAAATCCATCGAGGAGATGCAGGATATGGTCGAACGCACGCTGGCGTTTGCTCGCGGCATGGCAATCAGTGAATCCCCGGAAACGGTAGAGCTGGGAAAATTTCTCACAGAGCTGAAACGGGACATGGTGGACGCCTTCCAACTCGAAACAGGCGCACCGCTTCAGATAAGGCTTCGACCTCAATCCATGCGCCGAGCTCTGCGGAACATCGTGGATAATGCAGTGCGCTATGGCGAAGGTGTCGAGGTCACCTATACCCGGGAGTACGACAGAGCCTCGATCTGGGTTCGCGATCATGGCCCCGGCATCCCTGATACTCAGCTTGAAGAGGTTTTCGAACCTTTTTTCCGGGTCGAGACGTCACGCTCACGCGAGACAGGTGGCACCGGTCTCGGCCTGTCAATCGCACGCACCATCTTGCGATCGCATGGTGGCGACATCACATTGCGGAACCACCCGGACGGCGGGCTTCTTGTGCGACTCGATTTGCCGTTCTCACAAAGTTCCAACCAGCAAGAAAGGACAAGATCATGAATACCTATATGACCGTCAAAACCAGCGTGGCCGCTCTGTTGGCGGGAACAGTTCCGGCGCTCGCGGATCCGGGCAGCAATGGCAATGACACCTTCGGGCACATGATGTGGGGAGGTGCCCACGGTTGGTGGGGAGGCTTGGGAATGATCCTTTTTTGGGGGCTGATTATCGCCGTTGCCGTCTTCGTCTTCCGTATGCTCACCAGCAACCGCGTTGGCGAGACCCGCGACGCGATCGATATCCTCAAGGAACGCTATGCACGCGGTGAGATCGACGAAGACGAGTTTCAGCGTCGGAAGCAGCAACTTCAAGGTTGAGCCATCAGGCCCCTGCTTGCGTCGCGCCATTCGCCCGTAAGCCAGAAAAGTGGGTAAGGTTGCGGTTTCTTGTTAACCTCATCAATCCTCTGCCACACGTGTATTGGCAGCGTCCTCCAGTGCCTGCATGACCACTTGCGCTGTAAGCAATTCGGGCAGAACGATGCCATCGGGGGCTTCCGGGCCGTAGACCACGTTAAACGGTATGCCGTAGCGGTCGAAGCTTTCCAGATAGCGTGAGATGGTCTCGTCGGGCCGCGTCCAGTCCGCCTGCATTGGGATAACGACGGGCGCACGCAAGGCTGACGCCACCGGTTCGCGGTCCAGCACGAGGGTCTTGTTGGCCTTGCAGGTCAGACACCAGTCGGCGGTGACGTCCACAAACACAACATCCCCTTGCGAAACGTGCCGGGCGATCGCCGCGCGTTCGAATGCGGTCCAATTCGCGGCGACACGGTCTGTCGGCTCGTCACTTTGCGACAGGAGACCGGAAAGGGTAAGAGCAACGATTGTCAGGGCCAAGGCGGCAGACCCGCGCAGGACAGAAGACATGCGCGGCAAGCTCAGAATGGCGACAATGCCGCCGCTCGTCGCGGCAACCGCCCAGACCGACCGTGTCCCGGCGACGCCACCGAGCACCCAGAAAAGCCAAGCTGCGGTCGCCAGCAGGGCCAGCCCAAGGACGATCTTGAGCCAGATCATCCACCGTCCCGCCCGCGGCATCCGGACCACCATGCCCGGAAAAGCCGCCACGATCAGATAAGGCAAGGCCAGCCCCAGGCCAAGGGCAGTGAAAACCACGACGATGTCGATCGGGCGGCCAGCCAGCGCGAACGCCACGGCCGTGCCGAGAAACGGGGCGGAACAGGGCGTGGCAAGAACGGCCGCGAAGGCCCCTGTTGCGAAATCTCCAACATAGCCGCGCCCGCCGCCCGCTTTCGCCAGCCGGGTGTGCGCCGCGGACGGCAAAGAAATTTCGAACAGCCCGAAAAGGTTTGCCGAAAAGACCACCAGAATGACGGCCATCAGTGCAAGAAAGACCGGGTTTTGGAACTGCAGCCCCCAGCCGACCGTCATCCCGATTCCCCGCGCCGCCAGCGTTCCGGCAGCGATAACCCACATGAAGGCCAGAACACCGAAGGCCGAAACGGCAAATCCAGCCCGAACCCGTTGCCGCGACTGACCGTGGGCCTTCATGGCCGAGGAGAGCTTGATCGACAGCACCGGCAGCACGCAGGGCATCACGTTCAGGATGAGGCCGCCGAGAAAGGCAATCGCCGCAATCCAGGCAAGATCGGCCAACCCCGGCAAAACGCGATCGAGGGTGAAGGGCGGCGCTGCGGCCTTATCGCTCAGGGCGGGCATCCAGGTTGCGGCGCGGTCTCCATCCGTCACCGTCACATCGAGTGGTGGCGGGTCATCGGCGGCGGAGAGGATTGGCAGACGGGCCCATAGTAATCGGCCTCCCTCGCCCAAACGAATGTCCGGCTTACCGAAAGCCGTGCCCTTGCCCAATTCGGGAAACACGTCGGGCTCGCCGAAGGGGCGGTCGCTGCGGGCGGTTAAGGTTAGCGCGGACATCTCACCGTCCAGATACGCGGTTTCGACAGAAATGCTACTCGCCGCGCCCTCGTCGGGCACGCGGCCCGCATAGGCCGAAATCAGGGTTGCGGCGTCGGCATCGATTCCGCTGGCCCTTGGTAGCGCCAACTGCAGTTCGAAATCCTCCGGGACGCAAACGGTCGAACATGTCAGGACGTTCACGCCGGCCTTCAACCGGACCGGGGCGCCAGGGTCTGCAAGTGTTATCCGCAGCGGAAAGACCACCTCATCGGAGTAGCCGAAATTCTCGATCCCGAAGGCGGTAAAGCGCTCCGGCGCGGGCCACAGAAACTCGACATTCTCGATGTTCTCCGATCCCGCCCAGTCGATCGACGGCGGGATGCCCACCTCACCGGGCGAGCGCCAGTAGGTTTTCCAGCCCTTCGACAATTCCAAGTGCAGCCCCGCCGAGATCGAACGGGTATCCGGGCTGACCCCGTTCTCGGCCGAGATCAGACGTGCGGTGACGGATGTGCTGGAAAATTCATCGGAACTTGCTGCGAATCCGTATTGCGACGGCAGCACGAGAAGTATTGCCAAGGCCAGCAATACGCCCCCGAACAGCCACACAGTATGGCACGCTTTCATCATATTGTATCCCGCCCTCGCCAATGCTTTCGTCTATCGCGCCGCGCCATAGGCGTGTCAGTTGCCCTCTGGTGGCACGACCAGAAACCCTTCGCGGCCATCGGAACAGGTAATCGCCGCAACGCCATCAGGGCGCGATCTGTTCAGCGTGCACCCATTTGGAAGATGGGCTTGGAAGTCCTGGGTTGCCAGCACCGCTGAACCATCTTGCCGACACGCACCGAGCGCCTCCGAACAGGCCCCGAGCGCAAGCAATGAGACGAGTGCCGCGGCGCGAACGGCGAACATCTGCAGGTGCCTACTCGGGAGCAATCGTCCGGCCAATCGCCGCATGCTTGTCCGCGGCCTCGGAGGTGTTTTTCTTCTCGTCACCATGGCAGGATTTGCCCAAGACACGATGCATCGCGAAATGGGCTCCTAGGCAGACAACCAGCGGCGCGAACAAGATTGCGTTGTTCGTCAGATCGCTCGAAAGGCCACCCGCCGCAAGATAGAGCACGATGGGTGCCAACATGATCGCGCAGCAAGCCCACATCCCGTATTTCATTAACTTGCCGGTGGTTTCGTATAAATCCGGCCTTTCAGTGTTCTTCATGGTTCCGACTCTCGGTTGTTTTAACCCTGCTAAAGGCTTCCCCAGCGGGAAGGTCAACGTTACAAACCGATACGAACTTCACGCTCTTGTCATCCGAACCACCCTTGACCCTCCAGTGGAGGAAGGTGGTTAAAGCCACTCAGCTACAGGACCAGAATCACGGAGGCAGACCATGGGCGATATGTCTTGCAAGAATGTGGGCCGGCGGACCTTTCTGTTTGCTTCGGCCATCGGGCTGGTGTCGCTTGCGGCACCAACCGTGCTGCGCGCTCAGGAGGCTGCGCCGGCGCGCCGGAACATTTCATCTTTCCGGTTGCATGATTGGCAAGACCATTTCGATTCTCTGGGCAAAGGCATTCTGCTGTCGGATACCACAACGCGGGTTCTTCAGCATTGGACGGCTGACGGCGAAATGCGCGTCTACCCCACTTCCGTTCCCATGAGCGACGAGTTGACGCGCCGCGGCTACAGCGAGATCGTCTACAAGGACGATGCGCCGGATTGGGTGCCTACCCCGTCTATGCGCGAGCGCGATCCATCCTTGCCGTCCTATGTCGCCCCCGGCCCCAAAAATCCGCTCGGCGTCCGTGCCATGCATCTGACCTGGCAGTACTACCGCATCCATGGCACCGGTGACACTCGCAAGATCGGTCGCAAATCCTCCAGCGGCTGCATCGGTCTCTACAACGAAGATATCATCGAAGTGTTCGACAGGACACCAATCGGCACCCAGGTCAAACTTATCTGAAGTAAGGATCAAATGAACAAGACAGTTCTGGCCATTCTGGCCTTCTTCGTGTTGGGCGGCGCAGTCGTCTACTGGAACATCGCGCAGCAACCCCAGCAGGTGGGCCACTCGATGGTCCCACCCGACACCAGTGATCTGGAATCGGGCGCGCCCATCGTCGAAGTTTCGCTGCCGGCGGAGCTTTCGGACCAGGCGCAGATGGGCAAGCGGGCCTACGAGGCGAAATGTGCGGAATGTCACGGCAAGAACGCCGCAGGCCAGAACGGGGTCGCACCACCACTCGTGCACAAGATCTACGAACCGAACCACCATTCCGACATGGCGTTCGTGATGGCCGCGAAAAACGGTGTGCGCGCGCATCATTGGAATTTCGGAAACATGCCGCCGGTTGAAGGTTTGACCGATGGCGACGTCAAGCTAATCGCCCGCTATGTACGTGAATTGCAGAGGGAAAACGGGATCAACTGAGCCTTCGGCAGGTTCCGGGCGCATACTGTCGCTTTCCGGCCTGATTTCCTGATCTTCGAACCCGATTGCCGGCGCCGCGATCGCCGCGATTGAAACACAGGACCCTCCATGCCAACGCGACGCGATTTTCTCATGCAGGGGGCGGCTACCACCGCGGCTCTTGCCCTTCCAAAGCGGCTTTATGCCGCAACGTCCGGATTCCAAACCCTCGACGCCCGCACCGCCAGCGTTCAATTGGCGCCGGAAGGTTACCCCGAGACTGATATCTGGGGTTATGGCGGCACGATGCCCGGCCCTCAGTTGCGTCTGCAGCAGGGTGCGCGGCTGCAACGCCGCTTCATGAACGAACTGCCTCAGGCTAGTTCCGTCCACTGGCACGGCGTTCGCCTCGCCAATGCGATGGATGGCGTTGCGGGGCTTACCCAGCCCGCGGTCGAGCCGGGGCAAAGCTTCGACTATGATTTCACCGCGCCGGATGCCGGAACCTACTGGTATCACGCACATAACCGCTCGACCGAACAGGTGGCGCGCGGGCTCTATGGCGCGTTGATCGTCGAGGAATCCGAGCCGCCGGACCTGGATCGGGAAGAGGTGCTGATCCTCGATGATTGGCTGCTCGACCCCGAAACGGCGCAGATCGACCCGGACTTCACCTCGCGCCATGACCGCAGCCATGCCGGGCGGCGCGGCAATTTCATCGCCACCAACGGCCGGCACGACCTTTCCCTGGAGGTGCGCCAACACGAACGTCTGCGCCTGCGCCTCATCAACGCGGCCAATGCAAGGATTTTCGTGCTGTCGCTTCAGGGCATGGAAGGCTGGACGGTTGCGCTGGACGGCATGCCGCTGCCCCGTCCCGAGCCGCTAGCCGAGGCGCTGGTCCTTGGCCCCGGTCAGCGGGCCGATCTGATCGTCGACGTGACCGCCGCGCCCGACGAAACCGCGCATCTCGTTCGCCTTGAGGATCAGGAGGCGGCATCGCAGGTGGCTTTCCCCGTGACCGGATTGGCCTCGGCCGCGCGCCGGGATGCACCGGACGCGCTGCCGCCCAATCCGGGGATGGAGGTGACCGGCCTCGATGACGCCAGGGCCGTGCGGCTCGACATGCAGGGCGGCGCAATGGGCAGGCTCGAAAGCGCGATTCTGAACGGCGAGAAGAAAAGCTTTCGCGAGTTGGTGGATGCCAACCAGTTCTGGTCGTTCAACGGGACGATCGGCATGACCGATGCCCCGCTTGTCGATGTCGAGAAGGGCGAAACGGTCAAGCTTCAGATCTACAACGATACTTCCTTTCCCCACGCGATGCACCTGCACGGGCTGCATTTCCGTGAAATCGGCGAGGATGGCAGGCTCGGTCCCTTGCGCGACACGATCCTGATGTTCGGCGGCCAGACCCGCACGATCGGTTTCGTGGCCGATAATCCCGGCGATTGGCTGTTTCACTGCCACATGCTCAGCCACGCGGCCTCGGGCATGATGACCTGGATGAAGGTGATATGATGCGACGCTGGCTGATCCTCTTTTTGCTCATGGCCGGCGCGGCTGGCGTCGGCGCCTGGATGCTGGCGAAAGGGACATCCGGTACGCCGGAACCGCCGCAGTCTATCGATCTCGCCGAGGGCGAAGAACTCTATCAGGAGTATTGCGCCTCTTGCCACGGGTCCGATCTCGAGGGACAGGCCGGATGGCGCTCCGCCGGAGAGGATGGCATCCTGCCCGCACCCCCGCATGACGAAACCGGTCACACATGGCATCATCCTGATAGTGTTCTGTTCGACTACACCAAGCTTGGCGGAAAGAAGACCCTCGCGAAGCAAGGCGTTGATTTCCAAAGCGGCATGCCCGGTTTCGGTGATGAACTGACCGACGCGCAGATATGGAACATCCTCGCCTTCATCAAATCCACATGGCCCGACCGTCAGCGGGAGGTCCAGGCCGCCCGCAGCGAAGCGGAATAGCAGAAAAGAGGAGACTGAAAATGAGATCGCTTCGATTGGCAGTGCTCGCCGTGAGCATCCTGTTGCCGCTTTCCGCGTTCGCACAGGAGCTGAGCGAGGAACGCGTCAAGGAACTGGCCTTGGAAGCCATTCTGGAAAACCCCCAGATCATCATGGAAGCGGTGCAGCTTCTCGAACAGCAGGAAGCGACCGCGCAGGCAGAGGCCACGGCGGACGTGCTCAAGGAACAACGCCAGCTCTTGGAACAAGCCCCGAACGCGCCGGTGTTGGGCAATCCTGACGGGGACGTCACTGTTGTGGAGTTTTTCGACTACAACTGTCCCTATTGCCGCAGGGCCATGTCGGAGGTTGAAGGTTTGATCGAGGCGGACCCGAATGTGCGGCTCGTCTTTCGCGAATTGCCGATACTCGGCGACGGGTCGGTCTTTGCGGCGAAGGCAGCCTTGGCGGCACGCAATCAGGACAAGTATGAGGAATTCCACTGGGCGTTGATGGGCATGGAGGAACGTGCGCAAGAGGCGTCTGTCCTGCGGATCGCCGAAGAAATCGGCCTTGACGTGGACCAGCTGCGTTCGGACATGGAGGCGCCGGAGGTCCAGGCGCACATCGACGAATCGATGCGGCTGGCGCAGGCGTTGGGTTTCAACGGCACACCGTCATTCGTGATCGGCGACAAACTGGTTCCCGGTTTGGTCGAACAAGACCAACTGGAAGCCTTGGTCGATGAGGCCCGCGAAAAGGAATGAACCTCATGCGACGATGGAGAACTGGCGCCGGAATTGCCCGGCACCGATGATCTTCAGGTCGTCGAAGCAGCCGTGACACCGTAACCGGCATTTCGGATCGCCTCCGTCAGGGCGTGCTCGTTCAGCACGCTATCAACCTCGACTTGCCGCGTACCCGTATCGCAGGTCACGGACGCTGTTGGGTCTATCGCCTTGATCGCCTTTTCGATCGTTGCGGTGCAATGGCCGCAACTCATATCCGGAACCTTGAAGCTGCGCATATCTGTTTCCTCCAGTTCTCGGCATTAGATGCCTGCTTCCCGCATGGGAAGGTCAAGGGCGAAAAAATGTCCCGACGTTGTTGACCTTCCAGCGGGGGGAGCCCTTAGATATCTTTCAGGAGATGAAGGAGACGTTCATGCCGGGCTCAAGAGATTTGCGTTTTTCTATTCAGAACATGTCTTGCGCGTCCTGCGTCGGCCGAGTCGAGCGTGCGCTTTTGGCATTACCCGGGGTCGACGAGGTGAACGTGAACCTCGCCGCCGAAACGGCGCAGGCCCGGATCGACTCGGATGCCCGGATCCCCGAAGTGATCGGGGCGCTGGAGCATGCCGGCTATCCCGCCCGAACGCAGACGGCGCGCCTGAACGTCTCTTCCATGTCCTGCGCCTCCTGCGTTGGTCGCGTCGACAAGGCGTTGGCGGCGGTGCCGGGCGTGCTCGACGTGGACGTGAACCTCGCGTCGGAAACCGCGACCGTAACCTATGCCGAAGACGCTGTCGATCCGGCTGACCTGTTGCAGGCCGCCGAGGCGGCGGGCTACCCGGCCGAGTTGACCGAAGATGCTGCAGAGGATCGCGGCGCGCGCAAGGACGCCGAGGCCCATGCGCTCGCCCGCAGGACCGCTTTCGCGGCGGCCCTGGCCCTGCCTGTCTTCCTGCTCGAGATGGGAGCGCATATCGTGCCGGGCATGCACGAGATGATCGGCCGCACGATCGGGCATCAGACCAGCTGGATGATCCAGTTCGTGCTGACGAGTGTGGTGCTGTTCTGGCCCGGGCGCCATTTCTACACCAAGGGGTTCCCGTCCCTGTTCAAAGGCGCACCTGACATGAACAGTCTTGTCGCGGTGGGCACGGGGGCAGCTTATCTCTATTCCGTTGCCGCGCTTTTCGCGCCCACGGTGCTGCCCGAGGCGGCCCGCGCCGTCTATTTCGAGGCCGCTGCGGTGATCGTCGTTCTCATCCTTCTGGGCCGCTGGATGGAGGCACGCGCCAAGGGCCGCACCGGCGCCGCGATTCAGAAACTTCTGGGCCTGCAGGCCCTCACGGCGCGGATTCTGGTGGAGGGCGAGGCGCAGGACGTGGCAATCGAGCGCATCCGCGTGGGCGACACCCTGGTCGTGCGGCCTGGCGAACGCATCGCTGTGGACGGCGAGGTGACGCAAGGCAGCGCCCATGTCGACGAGAGCATGATCACTGGCGAGCCGTTGCCCGTGGCCAAGGCCGAGGGCGATCCCGTCACCGGCGGCACGGTGAACGGCACCGGCAGCTTCCACTTCCGCGCGACCCGCGTGGGGGCGGACACGACGTTGGCGCAGATTATCCGCATGGTCGAAGACGCTCAGGGCGCCAAGCTGCCGATCCAAGGGTTGGTGGACCGGATCACGCTCTGGTTCGTGCCGGCGGTCATGGCACTGGCCGCCGTGGCCGTTCTGGTCTGGCTGCTGGTGGGGCCGGCGCCCGTGCTGTCCTACGCGCTCGTTGCAGGCGTTTCAGTGCTGATCATCGCCTGTCCTTGCGCGATGGGGCTGGCGACACCAACCTCGATCATGGTCGGCACAGGGCGCGCGGCCGAAATGGGTGTCCTTTTCCGCAAGGGCGATGCGTTGCAGCAACTGACTGGCGTGGACGTGGTGGCTCTTGACAAGACCGGCACCGTGACCGAGGGCCGCCCCGAACTGACCGACCTCGTGCTGGCCGATGGGTTCGAGCGCTCCGAGGTTCTGGCCCTCGTCGCGGCGGTCGAGGCGCAGTCCGAGCATCCCATCGCCGAGGCCATCCTGCGCGCGGCGCAGGCTGAAGGCGTGGCGCGTCACGAGGTCGAGGGGTTTGACTCGATCACCGGCTTCGGCGTGCGGGCCACGGTCGCCGGGCGTGAGGTGCTGGTCGGCGCGGACCGCCTGATGACCCGCGAGGGGTTGAGCATCGAGGCGTTGGCCGAGATCGAGCGCCGTCTTGCAAAAGAGGGCCGCACGGCGCTCTTCGCAGCGGTGGACGGGCAGGTCGCGGCGCTCATCGGCGTGGCCGATCCGGTTAAGCCCACCAGCGCCGCGGCCATCGAGGCGGTGCACGACCTTGGGCTGAAGGTCGCGATGATCACCGGCGACAAACGCGAGACGGCCGAGGCCATCGCACGCGAGACCGGCATCGACCATGTGATCGCCGGGGTCCTGCCCGATGGCAAGGTGGCGGCGCTGGACGCTTTGCGGCAGGGTGGCCGGCAGATCGCCTTCGTCGGCGACGGCATCAACGACGCCCCGGCGCTGGCCCATGCAGATGTTGGCATCGCCATCGGCACCGGCACCGATGTTGCCATCGAATCCGCCGATGTCGTGCTCATGTCGGGTGATCTGCGCGGCGTAGTGAACGCACTCAACGTGTCTGCCCGTACCATGCGCAACATCCGCCAGAACCTGTTCTGGGCCTTCGGCTACAATGTCGCGCTGATCCCGGTGGCGGCAGGTGTGCTCTACCCGGCCTTCGGGCTTTTGCTGTCGCCGGTGCTGGCCGCCGGGGCAATGGCGCTGAGCTCGGTCTTCGTACTGACGAACGCGCTGCGCTTGCGCCGGGTCCGCCCAGCCATGGATGAAGCCAGCAGCTTGAAATCTGAAGGGGCGGGTTCTCTGTCCCCTGCCCCTGTCGCCGCTCAATAAGGAGGATCATGACATGAATATCGGAGATGTCGCCACCCTTTCGGGCCTGCCAGCCAAGACGATCCGCTATTACGAGGATATCGGGCTGGTCAAGCCCTTGCGCAGTTCGAACGGTTATCGCACGTTCCGTGAAAGTGACGCGCACAAGCTCGCGTTTCTGGGACGCGCCCGTGCGCTCGGTTTCACAATTGAAGATTGCCGCAATCTTCTTGCGCTCTACGAAGACGAAGAGCGTGCCAGCGCCGAGGTAAAGGAGATCGCCAAGCAACATCTTGAGCGAATCGACGGCAAGATCAAAGAGTTGAAGGAAATGCGCGCAACGCTCGCCCATCTTGTCGAGGAATGTGCCGGAGATCATCGCCCGGATTGTCCGATCCTGGCCGATCTGTCCATGAAACGGCGCGACGAAGACATGCGCCGGAAATCGGCGTAATCGGATCAGCAGCCTTGGCTTGGGCTCTTCTTCTGGCGATCATCCTTTTCGGCCTGAGCGGGCTCGTGCATGTTCGCGCGATGACCTTAGTGATGAATGGTACCGGGCACGCGCCGTTCGCAAAGCCCGTGCGTTTTTTGTTTGCCCTCTATTCCCTTGCGACCGCCCACATAGTCGAAGTCGGCGTTTACGCCCTCGGTTTCAGTGTTGGTGAATTGATGGGTATCGGCGGCTTTGAACAGGAGAACGTCGACACGTTCATGGACGTTTTCTACTTTTCCTTGGTCAACTATTCGTCCCTCGGCCTTGGCGATATCTATCCTACGGACCATCTGCGTTTTCTGGCCGGTGTCGAGGCCCTGAATGGCTTTCTCCTAATTAGTTGCTCGGCCTCCACCATCTTTCTCGTGGTTACGAGAGCGAAAGAATAGGAACGCTGCATTCTCGCGTGCGAAAAATTGGAACATTCCAGCGCTGGAAGGTCGTTGGCTTGCTAGAAAGCCGTGGATTTATCGTGTTGGGCGACGGTCAAAGCAAAAGGAGTATGACATGTCATATTGGAGATTTGCCGCAATGATCGCGACCTCCACGGTTGTGATGTTCGGGCTGATGTATCTGAACACTTATTTGATTTCGCATATATTCTGGTCTGAAACACGGGCCTACATGGCGCTTCTGATGGGTGCGGCTATGGCGATCATCATGCTGAGCTTCATGCTCTCAATGTATTCCAGCAAGGCGATCAATACCGCGATCTTCGCAGGTGCTGCCATCGCATTCGCCGGGTCTCTCTGGCTGGTGCGCAGCCAGGCCACGGTCGGGGACACTAGCTTCATGCGCGCAATGATCCCACACCATTCGATCGCGATCATGACGTCGAGCAGGGCCAACATATCCGACCCCCGTGTACGTAAGCTGGCGGACGAGATCATCTATGCGCAAGACAAGGAAATCGCCGAGATGCGCTATCTCGTCAACGAGATCGAGGCATCGGGTGACGCGTCTGAGCCCGAGAAGCCCGCAAGCCCCCGCATCGTTAGCATCGACGAGGCCCTGTCGACCGCGAACATACCTATGCTCGACCCCGGTTTCCTGACCGAGGACGAGATCAGGCAGCTGTTGCCGGAAGGCGTGGCCTGCACCTTTAACTACACTACCGGCAGTCCGGCTTCTTTGGCCTTGGGCGAAGTGGATGGCGACACCGTCGGTCTCGTGAAGCTGAGTGGTGATCTTGTCCGCATCGACCAGAATGCGCCCGGTGAACTGATCACCAAAGGCTTGGCGCTCCGTCTCGCTACCGCCGAGGAGGGTGAGGCACTTGAAGCCGCCGGGACCGAACCGGTCGAGGCAACAATGACGCTGGAGCTTGATGCCGGTCTCTCCGCCGGATACCGCGGCTTCTACAATTGCGGAGCCTGACATGAACGAGCAAGCAAACACAGAAACGGCGACGCTCTATCGCATGGTTATGTCGGGCCACCTCTGCCCTTACGGCCTGAAGTCCAAAGATTTTCTGGAAAGGCAGGGCTACGAGGTCGAGGACAACCACCTGACCACCCGCGAGGAAACGGATGCCTTCATGGAAAGGCATGGCGTCGAGACCACGCCGCAAATCTGGATCGGAGAGGAACGGGTCGGAGGCTACGACGAATTGCGAGAGCATTTCGGCAAGGAGGCGCAGGATCCGGATAAAACCAGCTACCAGCCCGTGATCGCCATCTTCGTGGTCGCGTTCTTGATGGCCCTTGGGCTAAGCTGGGCGATGTTCGGCTCGATCGTGACGCTGCGGAGCGCAGAATGGTTCATCGCGATCTCGATGTGCTTCTTGGCGGTCCAGAAGCTTCAGGATGTCGAGAGCTTCTCGACCATGTTCCTGAACTACGACCTACTGGCCCGCCGCTGGGTCCGTTACGGGTATCTCTACCCGTTTGGGGAAGCCTTTGCTGGTATCCTCATGCTTGCCGGTGTGCTCACTTGGCTTTCGGCACCGGTCGCGCTGTTCATCGGAACGGTGGGCGCGGTCAGCGTTTTCAAGGCGGTCTATGTCGATAAGCGCGAGCTTAAATGCGCCTGCGTCGGCGGCAACAGCAACGTGCCGCTCGGCTTCATCTCGCTGACCGAGAACCTGATGATGATGCTCATGGGCATCTGGATGCCAATCAAGGCCTTCGCGCTCGGGTAATAGCAGCGTTCGGGTGGCTACAGCGCCACCCGAACGTTTAGATGCGCTATCTCATCTGAGTTACGGTGAGCTTTCCCTTCACCGGCTCGGCGACGAACTCGATATCCTGACCTTCGGACATGCGCGCGATCATCTCAGGGTTGGCACGAAACACCATCGTCATCGAGGGCATGTCGAGGTTGACCAGCGGCCCGTGGCTGATGGTCACCTTTCCGCCGTCGGCATCGACCTTCTTGATAGTCCCTTGGGTGTATTCGATCTCGGCCTGTGCCTGGATCACTTCCTCTTGGGCGGACGTTTCACTCACGGTGATCGGGCCATGCATGCCGGATTCATAATGTCCCGGGATCAGGCACGCGAATTCGAATGTGCCCGCCTTTGAGAAGGTCCAGATGACCTCCCCGGATTTACCCTCGTCGAGGCGTACGGAGTTGGGATCGTCGTGTTCCATATCCATGGCCGCCATCATTTCCTTGTGCTTGGCGTTGCCCTCGACATCATCGATCACGAACTCATGCTCGATCTCGCCCATATTCCTGACGTTGAAGCGGATCGTCTCACCCCTCTCGAATTCGAAACTAGCGGGTTCGAAGATCATTGCGCCTTCGTCGGTCTCGCGCATGGTCACGTCGATGGTACGGGTCACGCCCTCCGCATTGCCTGGCGTGCCTGCCGCCATTTCGGCGTGACCGTGACCCACTTCCGCCTTGTCATGGCCGTGACCACCCGAATGGGTGCCAGCCGCGAAGGCTGGAGTTGTCATGGCGAAGGCCATCGCTGTTGTCAGAAGAATGTTTTTCATTGTTTTTTCCTGTGGTTTTGGTTGATTTGGGAAACGAAGGGTTGTCTTAGCCCTTCGAAGTCGTTTTCGGCGTCAGGATGGTTCTGGGACTATTGTTGGTCGCAAACTCCGGCAACTCCCCGGTCCATTCATATGCCTGTTCGCCGGGGGGGTTCTCGTACCAGCCCGGATCGGAATAGTCGTCTGTGCCAATGCCTTCGCGGACCTTTACGACCGAGAACATGCCGCCCATCTCGAGCGGGCCATGCGGACCCCAGCCATTCATCATCGGGATGGTGTTATCTGGCAGTTCCATGGTCATCTTGCCCATGTCTCCCATGCCCGCAGTGCCCATCGGCATGTATTCCGGCTGAAACTGGCGGATCTTCTGGGTTAGCGGCCCCTTGTTCACGCCAATGAACGTGGGCACGTCATGGCCCATCGCGTTCATCGTGTGATGCGACTTGTGGCAGTGGATCGCCCAATCGCCCAGGTGGTCCGCCACGAATTCGTAAGCCCGCATCGCGCCAACGGGGATGTCGATGGACACTTCCGGCCATTGCGCCGATTCTGGCACCCACCCGCCATCGGTGCAGGTCACCTTGAAGTCATAGCCGTGCATGTGAATAGGGTGGTTGGTCATCGTGAGGTTTCCTACCCGCACACGAACCTTGTCGCCCCGGTTGACCACCAGCGGATCGATATCCGGAAAGATCCGGCTGTTCCAGGTCCAAAGGTTGAAATCCGTCATTGTCATGATGCGCGGCACGTATGTCCCTGGATCGATGTCGAAGGCGTTCAGCATGATCAGGAAATCGCGGTCCACTGGCATGAACGTTGGGTCCTTGGGGTGTACGACGAACATACCCATCATGCCCATTGCCATCTGTGTCATCTCATCGGCATGCGGGTGGTACATGAAGGTGCCCGACTTGATCAGATCGAACTCGTAGACGAAGGTCTTGCCGGGTTTGATGCCCGGATGGCTCAGTCCAACAACACCGTCCATACCAGACGGAAGGATCAAGCCGTGCCAATGGACCGAGGTCGCCTCCGGCAGCTTGTTGGTCACGTAGATCCGCACCCTGTCGCCTTCGACGGCCTCAATCGTCGGCCCCGTGGATTGACCGTTGTACCCCCAAAGGTGCGCGATCATCCCGTCGGCAAGCTCGCGCTCGACGGGTTCGGCCACGAGGTGGAACTCCTTCACGCCGCCATTCATGCGGTGCGGCAGGGTCCAGCCGTTGAGCGTCACGACGGGATTGTAATCCGGACCGGCCGAGGGCCGCAGAGTAATCGCTGTCGCGGCACTGTCCATTTGGGCCGCTTCTGGCAAACCCATGTTTGTGGTCTTGCCCCAAGCTTGAGAGGAGACGAGCGCCGCTCCGGCGGCGCCGGCCCCAAGTAATTGACGTCTATTGATCATGTCATATTCCTTTCAGTGTCCTGCGCCGCCACCGGCGGCAAGTGATACGCCCTCTCCATCGCCCATTCCGCCTGCGCCACCGCCATAGATGGCGGCAGTCAAGTTCGCCTGGGCCAGGTAGAAGTCGCGCTTGGCATTGGCCGCCTCGAGCGAGGATCCAAGTTTTTCGCGCACATCCGTGAGCAATTCGAATGTATTGGTAATCATGCCGTTATAGGATAGCAGTCCCTCTTCTTCGACGGTCTTGCGCAGCGGCACCAGAACGTCGCGATAGTGACGCGCAATCTTGTAAGATGCGTGATAAGCGGTCTCAGCTGAACGTGCTTCGGACCGCACGTTGACTGCGCGTTCAGCCAGAACATTTGCCGCCTGAAGATACATCAGCTCGGCTTTGCGCATCCGCGCCTTGCCGGTGTCATAAATCGGGATGGCGAACTCCAGCTCAATCTGCGGGGTAGTCTCAGTTTCTAGGTTACCGTCTTCTCTTTCCCGCTCTGCTTCGAAACCAGCGATGAGTTCGAGATCGGTCACAAGCCGCGTTTGATCGGTCAACCCGAACGCCGCCGCCTGCGCTTCAAGCCCCAATTTCGCGACCCGCAGGTCGAACCGGTTTCGAAGGGCTTTGGCTTCCAGGTTGGTGATTGGTCCAACCGACCGTGGCAGGGTCGGCAGGACATCGGGCACGAAATAATTCACTTCGGTGCCCCACAACCCCATCAGCCGAGTCAACTCTTCCTTTGCTAAGGCAGCGTTGAGGCGCGCTTGTGCCAGTTGCCCGGCCAATTCGGCGTTGAATGCCTGTTCACGGGCTTGCCCGGCCTTGTTAAGCGCACCGGTCTCGCCCAACCGGGCCGCAAGTTCTGACCCGGCGTCCGATGTGGCCTTGGCACGCTTGAGATACGTGACGGTTTCGAACGCAGCCACGGCGTTGATCCACGCGGTTCGGGTCTGGTTGGCAAGTGCGAGCGTGTCGTTCACCGCGCTCATCTGAGCTGTCCGAAAATTGACGTCGGCCAGCGCGACGCGTTGCTTGCGCGTTTGTGCGTCTAGGATGTTCGCGCGAAACAACCCTTCGATCGCCCGATAGGCCCCCAATTCCGCCGCCCCGATACCCAATACTCCGATCGATACGACCGGGTTTTCCGGCGTCGCCTCCTGCCAGGCCTCGGCTGCCGAGAGCCCGACATCGGCATAGGACGCTTGCAACCCTTTGTTGTTCAAGAGCGCGACCTGCACCGCGGTGTCTGCAGAAATCGTCCGTTGATGGACCATCGCATGAACCTGCTTTTTCAGTTCCGCGTTCTCCGCTTGGGTCTGCGCGAAAGTCGTTCTTTTGCCGATCGCTGCTGCAGTCTGGCTTGACACGTTTGCAAACCCTGCCTTCTGATCCGTGTAGGCATCTGGAATAGCCGTGGCGCACGCTGCCAGTGTCAGTGGCAGGCCAAGCGCGAGTGAAAGTCTCGTCATTACCATCAGTTTGCCTCCGATTGCTCTTCGTTGACCTCGCGCCAGTCGCGCGGGCCAGTTGGGCCGCGATACGTGTATCCGGCCAGAGGATTGCTGTAAGACAATGGAGATGAGATGGTGCCATTGACCGTATCCTGTTGGCTGGCAACGTTCGGAAGCGGCGTGGGCTCAGAGGCGCACGCCCCAAGCAGGAGCGCAGCAGCGCCCATAGAGATATGAATTTTCATTGTTTTGGACCTGACTTATTGATCAATTCGAGCATGCAGTACAGGCACACTCAGATGATCCGCATCACGGATCAGCGACTAAGTCAGACTCGTGGAGGGCGTTGTGGGCTGTCCGGGTCGAACGATACGATCAGGCGGTCGATAGCCGCATAACGCGCGTTTGGTTCGTCACGCGACCTGATCACGTCACTTGCATCAAGAACACCCGAAAAGCATAAGCCGCTACAGCACTGAATACCGCCATGTTCGTCATCCGCGTTGGCAACCCCTCCGCTTTCATCGCAATGAGTTGCAATGGAATGATCATGGCCAATACCGCTTAAGTCAGACATTGTTTCGGTGGTATGCTCTGTGCCAATCGGCTCACCATGTCCGCCCATCTGAGCATGTAGCGCAGACGGCGGAACTGTAGCCAATGCAAGTACACAGATGATGCCGAGCATCATCTGACGCAGCCTTGAAATGGTGAGCGCGATCCTCATGATAAATTAAATGTAGCATGGAAACCCTTCTGTCAACGTTTCCATCCTTTGAAAACTGTTCACTCTTATTAGTTCTTGTTTGCTTAATGCTGAGTTTGGCGTATAGCCGCTGCAATCCCATGAAGCCAACTCCGCCGTGTTTTGGCGATACGCCCAGCTCGGCTTTCGGCAATCTGAACCGCGCCGCCACGTCCGAAAACGCGGCTGACCTGCCAGAGAGTGCGATAGATATGCATCAAAAATATGTGGCGATCATGGTTGCAACACTGGCCCTGGCTGGCTGCGCGGTGCCTCTGACGAAAAACAACGATCCGACGAGGATCGGCAATGTTCCAGAAGCTGTCGCCGACCTTGCCGCGCCTGATCAGGATCTCACCACGGCGCGACTTCGCCCCGAGGATGGATGTTATTGGTATGAGCACAGTGGCCCGGTGGAAACGACCTTGGTGCCGTTGCGATCGACAGGGGGCAGCCCCATCTGCGTCGCGCGCCAAACCTGATTGGCTCGTTCGAGCGTCAGACTGACGACGAGGCTTGGATCAACTCTGCGGGGTCACGCTGTCTTCGGCCGAATACAGGAACGCAGTCGAGCCAATCTCCACATTCGGGTAAAGATCGTTTATGTGCGCCATGACCATCCGGACGCAACCGGAACTTGCTCGGCCGCCGATGCTTCGCGGCTGCGGAGTGCCATGGATCCGTAAATAAGTGTCCCGGTCCCCAACATAGAGATAAAGCGCCCGTGACCCGAGCGCGTTCTCAGGTCCGGGTTCCATACCGTCAGCGATGTCGGCGTAGAGCTCCGGGTCGCGGTCAATCATGTTCTGTGTTGGCTGCCAATGTGGCCACCTGACCTTGCGCTTGATCGTGTAGACGCCCGGCTCATAAAGTCTGCCACGAGCGATCGCTACGCCGTAGCGCATCGCAGTGCCACCACCCTCGATATGGTACAGATAGCGTGCGACGGCGTCCACGTGGACGTCGCCGGGAATAAGCCCATCTTTAGTTATAACCCGCTGCGGCAGAAAGCGCGGGTGCAGGCCCCACGGGTTTGATGTGGCTGGGTTATAGCCCGGCGGTGTAATCTGTGCATCCCAAGCCGCCTTTTCCGCTTCAGTGGGCCAGGTGTCAGCGAGGAGCGGACTCGAGATAGACGCCGAGAACAATGCGGCAGTCGTCTGGATGAAGTGTCGTCTTGTCAGCATATAGATTGCTCCGTTCACGCATTGGACGGCAAACCGAACCTTACCCCGAACGCAGTGTTGTTCGCCCGGGAAAGAGTGAGGCGTTATTGGCAACTTGCTCCATGGTGCCGTTCTATGTCGGTGGCTTAACTCCTAAAGCTACTAGAGGTTCAAGAGAAATTTTGATGCCAGACGATCTCGGTAATACTTCGGGCCCGTTCGTTTCTTTATCAGTCTAAGCGCTGTCACGATCTGTGGGGTGAAACCAGGCTACTGCCACGATGCCGGGCCTCGTCTTGATCTTCGCTTCAATTGTGATCCTTAACTCGCTATGCCGAGCAGTTAAATTGAGCGCTTTCAATAATGGGTCTTTTCAACACGTTTGGCAGCAAGCCCCATATAAAATTTTGCCTCACGCGGAAGTGGTCGTGATGACGTGCATTGGGATATTATCGTTCACGCTTCGCGATAATTGTCACAAGCCCCAACACCTTCTGCGACCACATCAAGCAGGGCGTCTACATCATTTAAAAGAGCTGCTATGCGCGGACTGCTGATCCGGTAGCGAATGAAGCGCCCATCGCGGTCGCTGGCGACAAGTCCGCAATCCAGAAGGCATCGCAAATGATTTGACACGTTGGGCTGCGATAGCCCTGTGCGTTTGACGATCTCGTGAACAACCAACGGTCCTTCACACAGCACGCCCAGTATCGCCAGTCGGCTCGGGTCGGCAAGACCGCGAAAGAGCTTTGCCCTACGCTCGATGCCAGCGGCCGCAGCATTGCGGTCGGCGAAGACTTGCATCATATCACTCCTTGCTGATATGTTTGAACTTGATCCACTTTAGCAGGAGTATTGCACCGATGGCCAACACCGAAAGCACCGGATCGACAGCAGATACGTCGCCCGTCCGTTACCGGGTTTCCGGAATGGATTGCGCAAAGGATGCCGCCCAGATCGAGCGGGCGGCGCAGTCTGCGGGTGTCGCGCCCGACGCAGTGAAAGTATCAGCGGCGACCCATATCATGACTCTGAAAGTCCCTGAAGCAAGCCTGCCGGAGATTGAAAAAGCCGTTGAGACAACGGGATATGGGTTCGACCGCATCGAGAGCGACGAGGACCTTCAGCAAAGTGCGGCCCATCAGGACCCGGGCTACCGCCGCGCGCTCTGGATCGTCGTGATTCTAAATGTCGGTTACGGCGTTCTGGAAATGATTGGTGGGTTTATTGCCGGGTCACAGGCGGTGAAGGCCGACGCGCTGGATTTCATCGGCGATGGCGCGATCACTTTCTTGGGGCTTCTTGCCATCGGATGGAGCCTTCTCTGGCGGGCACGCTCTGCCCTGATCCAGGGCATCTTTCTCGGCCTGCTTGGCCTTGGGGTCTTTAGCACGACCATCATAAGGGCATTCGAGCCGACAACCCCAGACGCCACATTGATGGGGATTCTGGGCCTGATTGCTCTTGTGATAAATGTCATCTCCGTGCTGCCGTTGTTGCGGTACCGCAAGGGCGATGCGAACATGCGCGCTGTCTGGCTTTTCTCGCGTAACGACGCCATCGGCAACGCCGCAGTCGTTATCGCCGCTGGGCTAGTGGTTTGGCTGGGCAGCGCTTGGCCCGATCTTATCGTCGCGTTCGGGATCGCCGGACTGTTCCTGCACTCGTCATGGGCGATCATCCGCGACGCGCGGGCCGATCTGAAGGCGGTGGCATGAACAGCCGCGTTCTCGGTGGGCTTTGCGCCATCGCCGCGTTTGGTGTTGATCAGGGCACCAAGGCTCTTGCCCTGAACTCCCCGGCGCTTGAGAACGGGGTCGAGGTTCTGCCCTTTCTCAACCTCGTGCGGGTTTTGAACGATGGGGTCAGCTTCGGTATGCTCGGCGGGGTCGTACCCTGGTGGGGTCTGGTCGCACTTGCTGCCGTGGTCGTGGCATGGCTGCTGATCTGGCTATGGAAGGCTCCGGACGGGCTGACAGGTGCGGCGCTCGGTCTGATCATCGGAGGCGCGCTTGGCAATATCCTTGACCGTCTGCGCTATCAGGCCGTCCCTGACTTTCTCGACTTCCATTACGGGTCATACCACTGGCCGTCCTTCAACTTGGCTGACGTGGCGATCTTTTGTGGGGCAGCATTGCTGTTCTGGGACAGCTTTCGCACCTCGAAAGTCAGGCCGGAAAATCGGGAACAAGACAATCGCAAGGGAGATGTCACGGGGGGATAACAGCTAACAGGCAAAGAACTTTGGGAGGGAATTCGGCTTGAGATTTTTGGATTGGATTGACCGTGGCATTCGCGGCATCGGCGTCGTGACTGCGTGGCTGACAGTTGTTTCGATTGCTGCTTATGGCGCGCTTCAGATGCTGGATCGCAAGCTACAACTTGGCGTGTCGAGCTATTTGCCGGACCTGTCCACGTCACTGCTGTTCATCCTAATTTTCTTGACCTTTGGGTATACCTATCTGCGCGACGGTCACGTGCGCGTTGATGTTCTTCGCAGACATTGGTCCGCCCGCCGCATTGCTTGGATCGAACTGATTGGCGGCCTTTTTGTCCTTCTGCCGCTCGCCGCCATCCTGACCTACTACGGATGGGACGGTCTGATGCGCACCACGAAATACGCGGAAACCCAGTTGTGGGCACAACGCATTGCCGGGGTCATCGGCCCCATCCTGCTGGCTCTTGCCGGGATGATCGTAGCCCTTCGCAACATCGCCTTTCTGACAGGGAGACGTGCGCAAGGTGCACCGGAACAAGCAAGCGGCCTGCACAATGGTGAATGAGGTCCTCACGGTTGCCATGCTTGTCGTGATGGCGATTGGGGTTTTCAGTGGCTTTCCGGTGGCGCTGGTGCTCGCGGGGACAGGCTTCTTGGGGTTTGTCGCTGCGGTTTGGGTGGGGATCACTGATTTTCAGCATCTGGGGCTGATCTACCTGAGGGCCCGTGGTGTACTGACCAATGAATCAGTCCAATTCACCAGCGTTCCAATGTTGATTTTTCTTGGCCTGATCCTGAATGCCAGCGGGATTGCCGAAACCATGTTTCGCTTGCTGGGGCGTCTTCTGACAGGCGTTCCCGGTCGCTACGCCATTGCGACTTTGCTGATCGGCCTCGTTCTTGCGCCCGCCGCCGGGGTGATCGGTGCTTCCGTCATAACTGTGGCGTTGGTGGCCTATGCCCCGATGATGGCGTCGGGCTACGCACCGCGAACCGCAGGAGGCGCTGTCGCAGCTTCTGGAGCATTGGGTGTCGTGTTCCCGCCAGCCGTGATGCTGTTCTTCATCTCGAACGTGTTCTATCTGCGCATCGGATTGATGTATGTGGCCCTCATCGTACCTGTGCTTCTGATGGTCATGGCCTTCGCGGTCTACTTTGCGGTCACCTTGAGAAAAACGGTCGAAATCCCGCTGGACACACCCAAGACCAATCTTGTGTCAGACCTCTTGTTTGTACTCGCGTCTGTCGCGGTCATCGCATCCATTCCGCTCAGCATCATTCTGGGCTTTGCGACACTAACAGAGGCGGCTGGAGTAGGGGTTTTTGGCGCGCTATTGGTCGCGCTGGCGCGAAAGCGCTTGTCTTTCTCATCGTTGAACTCTGTCACGGTGCAGACAAGCACGATGACGTCGATGGTCTACTTCATCGTATTGGGCGCATCGGTATTCTCGCTTAGTTTCCACCTGGTCGGTGGACCGGACGTCATCTTCGAGTGGATATCCGCATTCGATCTCACCCGGTGGGAACTGTTGGCGATCCTCCTTGGCGTGATCATCATACTTGGGTTTGTTTTTGACTGGATCGAGGTGCTGCTGGTCTTTGTACCAGTGTTGATGCCGATCTTTTCGGAACTCGACTTCGCAGATCACGTCGGCTCTGCCTACTTTGCGCAAATCTGGATCGCTGGCCTGATAGCACTGGCCTTGCAGACGTCTTTTCTGACGCCTCCCTTCGGCTATGCCCTATTCTTTGCCAAGATGGCGGCACCTAAGGGTATCAACCTTTCCGATATCTATCGCGGCGCGGTACCGCTTGTCGCCATCGAGATCGTATTGATCGCAGCCCTGATCTCGTTCCCTCAGCTTATCACTTGGTTGCCTGAAATGTCCCTTGGGGATGTGGATGCGCCGCAGCTAATCCAGCGGTGAAAGATGTTTTGAGCGCGGATGCAGTGATTTCCTTCGAAGCGGCACTGCTCTTTCGGGGCCACTTCCGCACCGCGAACAGAAAGGCTGAACGGGGCCTGAGCACGGGAAAGCAAACAGGAGGATAACGAATGTCCAGCATACCATCCGCAGAGGGCTTTGACAGCACACTCACCCTGCTGCGAAATCCGTATGGATTCATCTCTCAGACCTGCCGCGCGCTCGACACAGATCTGTTTGAAACCCGCATCCTCCTTCAAAAGACGATCTGCATGACCGGGTCGGCGGCTGCGGAAGTATTCTATTCCGACGATAAGCTGATCCGCGCGGGCTCGATGCCAGGCCGCATACAGAAGACCCTGTTGGGTGAAGGCGGCATTCAGGGATTGGACGGCGCTGCCCACCAGCACCGCAAGAAGATGTTCATGTCGCTGATGGGGACCGAGCATATAGCCGCGCTTCAGGGAATGTCGCTTCACATGCTAGACAATTATGCACCGGATTGGGAGGCGAGGAACGAAGTCGTTTTCTACGACAAAGTGCGCGAAATGCTCACGAGAGCCGTTTGCGCCTGGTGTGGGGTTCCGCTTCCCGAGGCGGAGGTGGCGACCCGAACGGCGCAACTTACAGCGCTTTTTGAGGACGCCGGGGCCATCGGCCCGAAACATTGGGCTGCACGTCTGGCGCGCCACCGCCTGGAAAAATGGGCAGCGGGGATGATTCAACAGGTCCGCGATGGCGAGCTTCAGCCGACGCAGGAAAGCGCCCTTCATGTCATCGCGACGTGGCGTGATCTTGACGGCGCGATACTGCCCCCGAAAGTCGCCGCCGTGGAGTTGTTGAACGTCTTGCGCCCGACCGTGGCGGTGTCCGTTTTCATTGTTCAGACGGCCCACGCCTTGCACCGGTATCCGGAATGGCAGGAAAAACTACGGAACGACGAAGGACTGCTCGAACCCTTCGTGCAGGAGGTTCGCCGCCTCTATCCGTTCTTCCCTGCGGTGGCGGCACGGGTAGTAAGCGCTTTCGAGTGGCAAGGGTATCGCTTTCCGGAAGGTTGCAGGGTCTTGCTCGACCTCTATGGCACGAACACCGATCCGCGTTCATGGGATGCGCCGCTTGAGTTCCGCCCCGAACGGTTTCGGAGCCGCGCCGAAAACCAATATGACTTCGTTCCACAGGGCGGCGGCGACCACTACACGAACCACCGCTGTCCGGGCGAGTGGATCGCGATCAGCCAGATGAAGGCGTTTTGCAGATATCTTGTGAACGACGTCAAATACGATGTGCAGGATCAGGATTTGGAGCTGGGCACGGGAGAGCTGCCACCCCTACCCGAGAACCGGTTCATCATGCGCAACGTCAGGCGTCGGCGGTAGCTTCGGCCTCGTCCGGATCGACCGACCGCGCATCCTTGGTGGCTTCGAACGCCTCCCACGCGACGTAGGGCACGATCAGAAGCGCCGCGACCGGATCGGCCCACCACCAGCCCATCCATTGCGTTAGACCGATTCCGGCCAACACCACAACGGTCTGGTATTCGCAGATCAGGGTATCCTTGGCATCGTATTTCAGCGCAGGTGAATCGAGCCGCTTGCCGTAGCGATACTTGCCCCAGGCCAACAGCGGATTGACCACCAAAGAGACAAACAGGATCGCGATCCCCCACCAGTTGAAGCCCGGTGCCTCCTGCGAGATGAAGGCGGACACCGCCTCGTAGAGGATCGCGGCGACGACGATCCAGAAAGCACAGGCGACCACAAAGAGCGCGACCTTCTTGCGATGCAGGACCGTGCGCTTGTCGCCACCGTCCTTCTCGCCCTTCAAGCGCCAGATCAGCGTCCCGGCTGAGGTGGCTTCGACCGTGCTGTCGAGGCCCCAACTCACCAATGCCGCGCTGCCGGTCAGAAGTCCCACTGTGACGGAAACAACAACCTCGATGAGGTTGTAGACAAGGCTCGCGATCTCGACGCGGATGCCGCGGGTCAGATTGGTTTGTCTATCGTTCTTCTGCTTGCTCATAACATATCGTTAACGCGGAACTCGCTGCTAAAGTTCGAGGCGAGTATTGGTTACTTTGCCATCAGTAATTCGACGCAAATCGAAAGCCGAAGTCGTTCTGATTCTATGCTGTCTCAGTAGAGGCGAGCCTGTCCCTCATACATGAAAACAAAGGGTTTCGGACCTTTCGCGTAGCCGGTGTCGAGCCGCTCCATGCGGAAGCCGTTCTGCTCGACCAGAGTGTCTGTCTGGCGGTCAAGGTGACAGTTTCCGGCACAATGCTTCCAGGCAGGCGTGAGCCAGCGCTGCCAACGCTGGACACCGGGTTCGGGCGCTGTTCCATGCTCGACGAAGCGGAAGGCGCCATCCGGCTTGAGAACGCGCCGGATCTCGGCCAGCACCTTCTCCGGTTCCGACACGCTGCAGAGCGTCCAGGTGGCAATCACGCAGTCAACGCTGCGATTTTCCAGCGGCAATGCTTCGGCCACGCCCTCGATCATCTCCGTTGTCGGCGTCAAGCCCTGAGAAGCCTGCGCGGCCCGATGAAGGAGTTCCGGCGACGGGTCCACACCGACGATCTGATCCACGGCGTCGGGGTAGAGCGCGAGGTTCAGGCCCGAGCCGATCCCGATCTCCAGCACGCGTCCCTTCGCACCTGAAACCGCGCGGTGCCGGTAGGGAAGAAGCTGGTCCTGACGCATGGCGAGATGCGTGAGGCCAGGAAGGATATGGTTTTCGTAGAACCGCATGAGCTGTTATCCGATTCGTCCAAGAACCGGAAATGCATCGAGCATCCAGTATGACAGCGCGCTCAACTGTCCAGTCATCATCGCCACGCCCATAAGGATCATCACGACGCCTGCAATCTGGTGGAGGCGGCGGCCAACCCGGCCGATGGCCCGGAGGCGGCCCGCGATCTGATCGGTGAATCCGGCCACGATCAGAAACGGTATCCCGAGACCTGCGGAATAGACGGCAAGCAGCATGACGCCTTCGCCCATCGTGGCGCTCGCCGCACTGGCTGTCAGGATTGCGCCGAGGATCGGGCCGATACACGGCGTCCAACCGAAACCGAAAGCAAGACCGAGGACATAGGACGCAGCGGGTTGGCCCCCGGGGATGTTGAGATTGAACCGGAAGTCGCGTTCCATCATTGAAACACGCGCGGCTCCTATCATGAAGAGCCCGAAGACAATGATGATGCCGCCTCCAACGAGGTTGAGTTCATACCGCCACCGAAGCAGGGCCTGACCCAATGCTGTCGCGGATGCGCCAAGCCCCATGAAGATGGTGGAGAAGCCGAGGACAAAACACAGACTCAGCCAGACCGCGCGCGACGGCGAGGCCGCAGCCGCCCCGCCTTCAGCGGCTGTGCGCCCGGCCACGTAGGAGACATAACCTGGCACAAGAGGCAGCACGCAGGGGGACAGAAACGATATCGTACCGGCCAGGAGCGCGGCGGTGAGGCCCAGAAGCGAGATATCTACCATGAACCACGTTCACCCCTGAATAGCTTGCGCAAGGGCACTCTTGTGGCAGCCCAATATGCCAGGGTCGGGACGATGATCCATTGCAGCAGGGGCGTGAGACCGGCATCGATGACGGGGACCACCGGCATGATATCGCGATACGCCCAGGCCGCCCGGATCACGATGTTCAGCCACTCGCTGAAGATCGTGTAGGAGACGCCCAGGGCCACGGTCAGAAGCAGGACGCGCCCTGCGCGCTCCGACGGCCACGATTGCCCCCCGACGAGAAACAGGGCGAGCAAGAGCGTGCTCATGGCGATCAGCAGGTCTCCGCCTGTGCAATGCACGACCGCGAAAGCTATTTCTCCCCAGGTGCCTTCGACCCAGATCGTGTAGAGCGGGATATGTGCCATTTCCCAGATCAGATGACCGACAGCGGTATAAACAATGTATCGGCGGATGACGGAGAGCCACCCGGTGTCGTTCATCTCAGTGGTTTCGGTATTCGCTGTCATGCCGGGGGTCCGTTCTTCGATTAATGTGCGTTTGTCAGGCCGTTGACGTATAGGATCATGTTGATGTGCCGGAAAGCGGAACCCGCAAAGACCCCGGAATGGCGGTTGCCGCGCGCGATAACATGCACAAGCGGAGCCTCGGGATCGTCTGGCGCGATCGCGCGATACTGATCGATCAGATTCTCTATCGGCTCTTGTGCGCGAGCAATGACCACGTTCTCGGCAATCGGTCCGGGAACCGGATCACTGGCGTCGGTCACCACAAGGAATGTCACCATGTCCAGCATGGGAGATGCATTCACTCCGCCCCTCACCTTTTCAAGAAGTGCCTGCTGATCAGCACAGGGCAACCCGCAGTTGGACGGGACGAAACTAAGAACGACGACCTGATCGGAGAGGCTTTCCAAGTCCAACGGTTCTCGGTCAGGGCCGAGCAGATCCAACGCAGGAAGTTCGTTGAGGTCAACGGCAGTGAAAGCAAGTTCTTTCTGTGCCATCACCTCGTCAAGACGGTCGCCAGGATGATCTGCGTAGGCCGGGAGGCCCGCGACGAGGGCTATCAGCAGGAGTATGTATTTCATGACTGTTCCTCCTGCGGTCCCATTGCGCCCGGCCCGAGAACCGGGACGTTGACTTCCATTCGGGCACCCGATGCGAATGTCAGGATCAACGGCAAGTCGGTGCCTTCTTCGAGTTTTTCCGACAGGCCCATCAGCATCAGATGCATGCTGCCGGGCGCGAGGGTCACTGGTTCTCCTGAGGGCAGATCCAAGGCGTCGATCTTGACCATTCGGCTAACGCCATCGTCGCCGGTCTCGACGGCGTGAATGGTGACGTTCCCAGCGACTGGCGTCGTGATTGCGACCAGTTGATCACTCTGGTCGCTCGTGAGCGTGAGATAGGCCGCAGCCGGACGGGAGGCGAGGATGCTCGCGCGGGCCCAACCGTCTGATATCGTTACATTGGCCGAAGCGAAGAACGGCCAGAGAGTTAGCGCAATTGCAAGTATCGTAATTTTCATTTGGTAAGTTCCATTGTTTATAGTTTTTTGCGGATTTCCTGCGCCAGCGCCTCGGGCGGTTGGCCGCCTTCCTGATAGACCGCCTCAAATTCGCCACCGGGCCACATGAGGTATATGTGCCCGGCATGCGCCATGAAATAATCGTCCGGCGCGCTGTCGTCCTCGGTCCGCTTGTACCATGTGCGGAAATTTCTGGTGGCCTCGGCAACCTGCGCTTCGGTTCCGGTCAGGCCGATCAGGCTCGGATGAAAGACTGATACATATTCCGCCATGGCCGGCACTGTGTCGCGTTCCGGATCGACCGTGATGAAGATCGGCGCCACTTGGTCCGCATCTTTGCCGAGCAGGTCCAGCACGCTGGCCATATATGCCAGTGTCGTCGGGCAAACATCGGGGCAGTTGGTGAAACCGAAGAAAACAAGCTGCCAGCGGTCGGCGTAGTCAGCCTGTGTCACCTCTTGTCCGGTGTGATCTATCAGTGAAAATTCGGATCGAATATCCGCCTCACCCGAATAGCGGACGGCCTTCGATCGGTTGCCAAGATAGTTATCCAAAGCCCAAAAGATCGCTAGCCCAGCGAGCGCAGCAGTTATCGTGCCCCACAATATGGTTCTCAGGAGCCGCGCTTTTGGAGGGGTATCACGAGGTTCAATCGACATCTCCGGCCTCCGAAATCAAAGCCTGAAGATCGGCCTTTTCCAACAATCCAGGAACAAGCGCCTCCCCGATCAGGAACGTCGGCGTGCCGGATATTCCAAGCTGCCGTGCGAGATCGTGAGACTTTGCGATATGGGCATCGACTTCAGGCGCGTCCATATCTGCCTGCAACTGGTCGTAGTCCAGCCCTGCCTGCTCAGCGGCCCTTCTTATAAAGACAGCATTGGCGCGCGGCTGCGCCATCAGGGCATCGTGGAAGGCCACGAATCCGTTCTGTTTTATCGCGGCCAGCGAGGCCCGAGCCGCTAGTCCAGAGTCTGGCCCGAGAATCGGCCATTCCCGCATGATGATGCGCAAGGCCGGGTTCTCCTCTATCAATTCGAAAAGGACCGGGGCCGCGCGTCGGCAATAGGGGCAGTTGTAGTCGAAGAATTCGACAAGCACGATGTCGCCATCAGGATTGCCCATCGCGCCGGTGTTTGCGTCCGCAAGCAGGAGTTCACCCACGCGCTGAAGCGCAGCCCGTTGTTCGGCCTGGGCTTGTGCCTGAGCCTCTTCCTGGAAAGTCAGGAGCGTATCCATCAGAACTTCGGGGTTCTCTCGAATGGTTTGCAGGATCAAGGCTTTGATGGCCTCTTGCTCAACCTGATCGAGCGGCGTCGATTGCTGGGCCAACGAAATCGTGGACGTGGAAATCAGCGCCCAGAGGAAGACCGCAAACACGCGAAGGGCAGTCTTGAGTATCATCTATTTTTCCCTGTCAAATCGCCGGGGGCCTTGGCCCCCGGCGATGATTGATCAGCCCTTGTCGGTCGAAGGGGTGGTTTCATCCTCGGAGTTGTTCATGGCCTCCATCATCTCGGTGCAGGCCTCCATCATCGGGCCCATTTTCTGCATCATCCTCATCATGGGCATCATGCCGTCCATGCCGGACATGTCGCCGTCCATCATGTTGCCGGCCATTCCGGTCTCACCGTCCATCATCTGGTCAGACGAACCGGTGTTGTCCTGGGCGAATACACCGGTGGCCAAAAGCGTGGATACGGCAGTCGCCATGCTCAGTTTCTTGATAAGTGTCATCAGTTTCTCCTTAAGGTTTCTTGAGGTTTTCGGGTTCAGTCCCTCGGCAGGCCCGGCTCTGCGGCCGCGCTCTTGTTGTCGCATGATTTCGATTTGCACATTGCACAGGCACCCAGCCCGCACATAACGGCGCAGGGTGCCAGCGCCGGGATGAGCGGCGCGGCCCCGATGGCCGTGACCCAGCCCCAATTCAGGTAAAGCCCGGCGCCGATGATCGCCATTGACGCAAGAATTAGGCTGCGCTTTCCCAATTGCGGCCGCCACGGGCGTGCCTCCGGATTTTCAGTGTGAGATGAAGTTTCAGACATTGGTTATTCACTCCTTTCGTTGATGATGGTCTGGATCTGGGCCATGACCTCGGGACTGTCCCATTCAGCCGGCCCGACAAGCCTGCCGCGCTCGAAACCGTCGCGGTCGATCAGGATCGTGGTGGGAAGGCCCAGAGCGCCGAAGGCAAGCATCGCTCGTGTGCTGTCGGCGAGATACATGTCGAGATGGCGGATGCCGATTTCTTCGTAGAAGCTTCGAACGACCCTCATACCGGCGCGGTCGATTGACAGTGGCAGGACATGAAAATCGTCACCGCCCAGCTTTTCCTGCAAAGCGTCGAGCGTTGGCATTTCTTCACGGCAGGGAACACACCAGGTCGCCCAGATGTTCAGTAGGACCACTCTGCCCCGGAAATCCGCCAACGTCAGATCGCGCCCCGCCCCGTCCACGAAGGGCGGCGACAACATCTCTCGCGGCTTTTCGTGAAGCGGCATCAATGGTCTGGCTTGAACCGGCCCCGCGACGCCGATCGCTGCCATGCCAGCCAACAATTCGCGTCGTTTCATGATCCCGCTCCTTCCTGAAGGCGCCGCACAACGGGAAGGATGTCTTCCTCCAGGGAGCGGCGGTTGAAGGGGCCGATATGCTTGTAAGCAATCCGCCCCTCGGCATCGATCACGAAGGTCTCCGGCAAGCCGTAGACGCCCCAGTCTATGGACACGCGCCCGTTCCGGTCCGCACCGATCCGGGTATAGGGGTCACCAAGCTCGGAGAGAAAGCCCAAGGCTTCCTCGGGGCGGTCCTTGTAGTTAATGCCGAAAATCGCAACTTCGTCCCGCGCGGCGAGCTCGTTCAGCAAGGGCATCTCGACCCGGCACGGCACGCACCAGGACGCCCATACGTTGACGATGGACACCTGCCCTTTCAGGTCGGCGGTCGACAGGCCATCGGCTCGTCCTTCTATCGGCGGCAAGTCGAACTCGGGGACTGCCTTGCCGATAAGGGTCGATGGCAGACGATCATCGTTGTTGAAGAGGCCCCAATAGAAGGCTCCGCCGACAAGGGCGAAGATCGCGACCGGCACCAGAGCCAAAATCCGACCTTTCCGGCGGCGTGGTTCTTCGGTCGCACTCATGGGGCACCCCTGTCGTTTGCGGTGACTTCCGCCTGGAATTGGCGCTGACGGTCCGGCCAGGTGCTCTTGATGTAGGAAAGCACATCGGCAATCTCATCGTCGGTCAGGATGCCCTCGAACGCCGGCATGTCGCTTTCGTAGGAGGGCACGACGGCGCCGACGCCACCCTTGGTGACGGCGAACAGGTTCCGGTCCGAGTGGTGCCAGGTATGGCCGGTTTCGTCATGTGGCGGCGCGGGCATGCGCCCGTTGTCCAGACGCCGCCGCCAGTCCGGCTGGCCTTCGAGGTTTGCACCGTGACAGGATGCGCAATTCTCCGCATAGAGCGCCTCCCCTGCTGCGATGTCCGCAGCGGTCACGGGCTCCCCGAGAAAGGACAGCCCGTCTTCCGGACCCTCGTCGGCTTTCGACTGCGCAAGGACGGCAACGCCGATCGCGGCCAACGCGGCGACGGCGACACCAATTTTTGCGGCACGTCTCATGTCGAACTCCTGAGGTATTTCACGAGTGCGACGACGCTGAGCACCAGAACCGCGACGACGAGCAGGAGCAAAAGCCCTCCGCCGAACATCATCACCCCCATCATCGGGCCGGTCATCATGTCCATGCAGTTACTCATCGGAGTAGACCGCGACGCCGTCCGGGCCGAAGGCGTAGGTCTTGAGCGTGCCGGTTTTCTCGCGTGCCATGCCGGGCGCATTGCGCGGCATGCCCGGCAATGTAATCCCGGTGATCTCCGGCTGTTCGGTCACCAGCCGTTCCATGATTTCGACGGGCACCAGTCCGCTGACAAAATACCGGTCTATCTTGGCCAGATGACAGCCCAGCCCCTGTTCGGGGACACCGACTGAAATCGAGGTCTTGTCGAAGTCCCGGTCGTCGATGCGCTTTACGGTATAGCCGTTTTCCTCCAGATAATCGGCATAGGCATCGCAGCAGCCACAGTTCGGATCGCGCCACATCGTAACCTGCTTCGGTCCGTCCGCCACGCCAGAGGTTGTTGGACTGGACGTGTCTTCGGTGTCTTGCGCCGAGGTCAGCGTTGTGAACGCGAACGCTCCACCGACACCGAATATGCCGAGCGAAGCCAAGATATATCTTCTATTCATATGCGTCTCCATCATCAGGCTGCCGTCACAGCGGCCCAGGTAGCGCCACCGTCGCGGCTGAGTTTCAGGGTGCCATCGAGCACGGCGGCCACGTGATTTTCGTCCCCTGGGTGGACCGCGATGGCAGAGCCCTGCCCGTTCGCCGTCTGCGTCCAGACCACGCCGCCGTCCTGCGACGTCCACACCCCCGAAGGCAGCGCCGCGTAAAGTATCGACGGCGTGGAAGGTGCACTCGCCAAAGACAGGACCGGCTCGTTCGCCGGCAGTGGTGCCTCTGCAGGCGGTGCATCGCCCGCCACCAGAGCGTCCATTGCATTGCCCGGCTGAACGTCCTGCCAGCGACAGAAACAGTCCGGAACGCGGGTTAGGCCTTTCTCGGTTCCGGCATAGATCCATATCCCGCCCATCCCGGTTTCGAGATCGACCGATGCCAGCGTCAGGGGGTCGCGTTCGGCCTCGTCGAGCCAGGGCCGGTCCATCGCAAGCGCCCAGGTTGCGCCTGCATCCTCGGTTTTCCAAAGCCCGTCACCAGGAATGGCCGCATAGACCAGATCCGGATCGCGCGCGCCAATTGCGAGAGCACGGACTTCGCCGGTTGGAAGGCCGGTCGTTCTATTACGCCACGTCTCACCACCGTCATTAGAAACCGCGACGCCGTTCTCTGCCAATCCGGCAACCAACAATCCAGGGCGGTCTCGGTGGGTGGCAAGAGAGAGGATGCGTCCTGGCGACACCAGATCGGTCCAGCGGTTGTCTCCTCCACCGCGGGCGACAAAGCTCCGCCCCACCGAAATCAGCCTGTCGCCATCGAAGGCTAGAGCCCGGATGTCGGCGCGTGCCCCGCCAGCGATCCCAATTGTCGGCAGGGTCGCGACGGCAGCACCACCGAACGTCGCAAGAAGGAAAGCGCGGCGGCTTGGTCCTGTAGTGAACGACATCACTGGTTCTCCTCATTTGAAGGTCCCGAAGAGCAGTCTTCGATGACGAGTTTTTTCAGGTCGGCAAGACCAGCAAAAATCACCGTGAATCTGTCACCCTGCATGCCCGCGCGCAGAATCACGCCCACGCCCGCCTCGGGTCCGGTATCCTCACTGTCCACTTTTAGGCGGACGTTTTTTTCCCAAAGCTTAGTTTGATGGCCATCGGCAGTCTCGAGCAAGAAGGTGTCCGAGCAGTGTCGAACGCCAACCACGCGCGCATAATCAGGTGCGCCGATCAAAGGTTGAGGTGCCTGGGCGCGCAGATAACTTGCAGGGATCAGGCCATCATCAACCAGAGTTTCAACTCCGCCTGGCGATCCCGCTTGCTGTAGAAACGCAATGAGATCGGCACGCGCAGCAGGTTCTGGTATCCCGCCGAATGACATCGTCGTGCCTTCGATCATCGACGCAGGTGATTCCAACCAGGCGTCAAGAGATAAGGCGTCCCAAAGAAATCCTGCGTCCTGAAGGCCGGTCGAGTAGCGCGTATATCCAGAAACGCTGCCTGCCGGACGATTCCATACTTCGGCCAGGCTAGGACCGCTCAGATGCAGACCAGGCTCCAGAGCATGGCAGGCCACGCACGCACGGTAGATTTGCACACCCCTTTCGAGGTCACCCTCAGCCAGCACGGCATGAGGACCAGCAATTGCTCCTATCACCAAGATATTTCTAAACATTGCTCGCATCATCGATCCTTTCACGCGACACGAATTACGCCCATCATTCCCGCAGCCTGGTGCTCGAGAATGTGGCAGTGGAACATCCAGTCGCCGGGATTATCGGCGACGAATGCTATCTCGACCCGCTCGCGAGGCGCCATCAGCACTGTGTCTTGCCACTCCTGATGTGCAGTCTTTACGCCATCTCGTTTTACGACCCGGAAGGAATGGCCGTGAAAGTGGATGGGGTGGTGAAATGCGGTCGCGTTGGTCATGGCCAGGACATGACTCGCGCCGCGTTCCAGCGTCAGAAACGGGTCCAGCACATGCCCCTCGGCGGCCTTTCCGTTGACAAACCAGATACCGCGCCCGTCATGCATCATGCCCATCATGCCGCCGCCCATCATGCCACCACTCGCCGCGAGGCCCATTTCCCGCTCCACCATCATGCCCATCATGCCACCGGTGAACGTCACTTCGTGCCGCTGCGCGGAACTCAGGTTGGGTTCGGGAATGGCATTGGCAGGCAACGTGATCGGCCAGTCGGGCGCGGCCTCGCGCAGGGCGGCGTCGGCGTAGGAGAAATCGAGTATGCGGAAATCGTTCCCGCGATAGGCCCGGTCGACAAGCTGGGATTGCGCACCTGGCTCACCGATGCAATCCAGGATTAAGTCGGCGCGCATTGCGGGTCCAAGAACGACAACACCGCCCGGCGGGTCATGTGGCGTGACGGGTTGGCCGTCGAGCGCGATGATACGCGGTGTATGGTCCCCGAAATCGAGCGCGAAGATCCGGGCATTCGCGGCGTTGATCAGGCGGAGGCGGATCCGTTCCCCTGATGCCACGGCGAATGTCTCCGGCACACGACCGTTGATCGTCACGGTGTTGCCGAGGCGGCCCGCGTGACTCACGTCATGGGCATTGCCGAAATCGTCCGAAATCGATGCGTCCTCGGCCAGACGCCAGTCGTCCAGGACCCAGGTAACTTCGCGGTCGACACGAGGGGGATTGGCCTCCTCGATGATGAGGGGACCGTAGAGACCGCGCCCGACCTGCTCGAAACTGCGCTGGTGCGGATGATACCAGAAGGTGCCTGCATCGACTGCATCGAATTCGTAGACGAACCTGTCGCCTGGGGCGATCGGCGTGAGAACGGCGGTGCAAAATTAGACCACGGTAGCGCCGTCGTATTGGCGGTGCGGGCGGCGTAAAAGTCGTCCACTTTTTCCCTTCTTGCGGCA
>NZ_JBRJGR010000028.1:0-38954 GCF_053628595.1 Roseovarius sp. MBR-154 | reverse complement strand
TTGCGTTTCGACATCTCTGATCTCCTTCTCGTCGAAGATCAGCAGACTGCAAATCGTAGCTTATGTCAGTGTCCGAATTTCGGGGGGCAGCTCAGGGAATTCTGCGGACGGATTGCGCGCGTGCTTGGCTGAAGAGTTTACTGACCTTTATGTTTTTCATTTGCGCGGCAACCAACGCACTAGCGGAGAGCGTTCTCGTCGAGAAGGTGGTAAGGTCTTTGGTTCTGGAAGCCGCGCCCCTATTGCGATCAGCGTCTTCGTCAAGAACCCAGAAGCATTTGAGCAAGGAAGGATATTCTTCCATGATATTGGCGACTATCTGAGTCAAAAAGAAAAATTGTCGATTATTAGCGGTTTTGGAAGTGTGAATGGGATCACAAAATCGGAAGGTTGGGTAGCTGTTACTCCAGATGAACAGAACGATTGGCTTAATCAGCGAGATGATAGTTTCAAAGCATTCATTCCAGTTGGGGAAAAGGGAAGCTCTGGCACGCATTCGATCTTCAGCATGTATTCCCTTGGTGCAGCAACCAACCGGGACAAATGGGTTTATAACGCTTCACTTGATTACCTTGCGAGCAACGTTGAAAGAACTATTCAGCATTACAACGCGGAGCTCGAACGGTCGAAGGGAATACACGGAGACATTAAGGACTTTCTGAATTCCGACCCAACGAAAATCAGTTGGACTCGCGCCTTGCGGAATGACATCAAACGAGGGAAGGCACTTTCCATTTCAGATGGAGAGATTGTTCGAAGTGTCTACCGACCATATGAAAAGCAATGGCTTTTCTTTGGCCGCCGCCTGAATGAGACTATTTCTCAGCTCCATCGTCTGTTTCCAACTCCAAATGTGCCGAACCGGGTTATATTGCTTCCCGGCCTTAGTTCACGCGTGCCGTTCATGCCTCTCATGGTAGAGAACATTTATGATCTGAACTTGGTTGACGGCGGTGTTCAGGGGTTTCCTCAATTCTTCTTCGATCAGCACGACGAGGAGTCCGGCGGCCTCTTCGAAAGTGAGACCTCCAGTCTTCAGCGCCGTGAGGCCATCACCGACGCTGGCCTTAAGCACTTCCAGGAGGCCTATCCCGGCGAGACGATCACCAAGGAAGACCTGTTCTACTACGTCTACGGCCTGCTGCATTCCGAGGATTACCGCACGAAATACGCCGACAACCTGACCAAGGAACTGCCCCGCATCCCCCGCGTGAAAACCGCAGCCGACTTCTGGGCATTCAGCCGTGCGGGCCGCGAACTCGGCGACCTGCACGTGAACTATGAAACGGTCCACCCCTACCCGGTCACGATCAAGCAAGGCGACCTGCGCCTGGCCGACATCAAGAACCCAGAGGCCTTCTACCGCGTCACGAAATGGACGTTTGGCAAGTCCGGCAAGGATAAGGACAAGACCACCGTCATCTACAACGCCAACATCACCATGCAGGACGTGCCCTTGGAGGCCTATGACTACGTCGTGAACGGCAAGCCCGCGCTGGAATGGGTGATGGAACGCCAGGTGGTCAAGACCGACAAGGCCAGCGGCATCGAAAACGACGCCAACCGATATGCCATCGAGACGATGGGCAACCCGGCCTACCCTCTGGAACTGTTCCAGCGCGTCATCACCGTCAGCCTGCGAACCATGGAAATCGTGCGCGGGTTGCCAAAACTGGAGGTCATGGAATGAGGCTTGCGATGGCTTTGGCCGCAGCCGCCCTGATCCCCTCCGCCGCGATCAGCCAGCAGGGGTTTTCCTGCTCCTACGGAGACCGCGGTGCCTGCCTCGGATTTGGCGAAACGGTATGTTCGAGCGGCGGCATGTGTGTCGACAAGAACGCAGCCTGCTTCGACAGCTACCAATGCAACTACGAGGGTTTTACCTGCAAATCCAACGTCACCGAATGCGTCGATGCGCATGACACGCTGCTACGCAAGCACAACGATCTGGTCGAGGATTTCAACAAAAACCTGAAGATTGCCAAGGAAATGGCATCGCGCCTGGACGACATCGAAACCTGCCTGATGTACGCCAGCACCCTTGATGACGCAAAGCTATGCGCCCCATGATCCCCGAGGGCGATTTCCGTTTCATCGCGCTGGATGTCGAAACCGCCTGCAGCGATGCGGGCAGCATCTGCCAGATCGGACTGGCCTGCGTTCAGCCTGACAACCAGATCCAGACGTTCTCAATGCTGGTCAATCCCGGCACCAGGTTTGACGCGTTCAACATCCAGCTTCACGGCATTGGACCCGATCATGTTGCCGATGCGCCCCGCTTTCCCGATGCCTTGAGCGCGCTGTTGCCGCTGCTGACAACGCATCACCTTGTCCAGCACAGTAATTTCGACAAGCAGGCGATGAATGCCGCCTGCGGTTTCTGCGGAATTGACGCCCCTGACCTGCACTGGAGCGACAGCGTCCAGATCGCGAGGCGGGCATGGCCTGAATTGAAGGGTAACGGCGGACACGGATTAGCGAACCTCAAGCGCACACTGAACCTGCAGTTCCACCACCATGACGCAGGCGAAGACGCTCGCGCTGCTGCATTGGTCGTGCTGCACGCCGAGCTTCATCTTCGACTTCCGTTTGAGGAGCTGATCAAACCGGCCACCAGAAAGAGCTACTCAGCCGCGATTACCATGGACGGCGATCCCAAAGGTGCACTGGCCGGGTCAGTGGTGGTCTTCACCAGCGCGCTGGGCATGTCCCGAAACGAAGCCGCTGCACTTGCCGCCTGCGTCGGCATGTCCGTGAAACCTAGTGTGACCAGGGAGACGACGCATTTGGTCGTGGGTGATCAGGATTTGAGCGTCCTTGCAGGGCACACCAAGAGCAGCAAGCACCGCAAGGCCGAAGACATGCGCACGGCTGGTCATCCGATACGGATCATGGGTGAAACCGAGTTTAAGGATCTTATCGCGGACCATCGGGTCAAGTGAATGCCAAAAAGACAGAGAAAACACCGGGCCGCCATCCGCCGACCGCGCGCCAGCATTATGCCGCTCTATCGACATGGAATGACCGAATTGCGATGTTCCGGTTCAAAGGGCAAATAGGGGAAAATTTAATGAATGCAGTTCTTAAGTTAGCACTGCTGCTGACCGTCGCATCACCAGCCTTTGCCGATACGGTCCCACGCTATGATGTCGCTGGCTACTGTCAGACTGTTTCTGATGTCAGCGGTGGATCGGCAATGATCTACAATGGCTGCGTTGACATGGAGCAGATTGCCTACAACGGGCTAAAGGCTCGATGGGGCTCCATCCCGAACCGCGTGCGATCATACTGTGATGAGGTTGGCCGCGTAAGTGGCGGCTCCTATTCAATTCTAGAAGGCTGCATTGCGATGGAAACGGAGGCAGCAAATGGCACGTCGACCTTCAAATACTGAAGTGAATGCGGTTGCAGGCTTTGCCCTCGTCCTTCCAATGGTCATTGCGTTTGCATCAATGGCAAAGGCTGATTTCATTGACACCACCTGGTCCGTCGTCGGCTATTCTGGCGAACCTTGGTTTGTCAGCACGACGGACGTGATTGGTCGCACACAGACGTTCAATCGTGGATCAGCCAAGGGCGTTTTCTTCAACTGTGACTTCGCAGGCATGTCATCCACCTACACAACCTATGAACCTGATGACTTCTTTTTCAATCCAGAATTTGCGTTGTTCAAGGCTGAGGAAGATGGGATGCGGCTTTCGACCGCCAAGATCTTCGTTCACAGAGTGACCTGCGAGGGAAATGGCAACCCCCTGCATCGTCAGGTGCTTTATCCATTTATCACGAACGATGCCCGCAAATCAGCTTGGTACCTTTTTGAAGGCGGTGTCTTTTCGCTTTATGCGCCGTAGGGGGTAGTCTTGGTGAGGGCGGGGAGCATTTTTAACAGTCTCACACTGGCGTTTCATATACTTTGACCATAGGTGGGGCTTCCGGGTGGCACCACTCTCGGGAGCTATTGTTGCCTGCCTCTCCCCCCACGGCATGGTTCCTCCCAAGCCCTGAACGTATACGGGGGGGCGCAGCGCAGCATTTCGCTAGCGACAGGCAGTTTCACCGGGGAATCCAGGCGGAATCCACCTGCCGGGTGATCTTGGGAAAAGCGACTCGTTATCAAAGGCTTGCGGAATCACGATCGTGGCGTGCTGGATTCTTTTGCGGAATCCACCAAATCCAGTTTTCGGAAGCCACCATGTCGGAAGCCAGCCACTGCGAAGCCATTGAATCCGCGTATATTTTTCGTTTGACAAAGCTGCCCCCCTTGACCTACCCCTTGATCATCGAAGATTTGCGCCCGGAGGACACACCCCCTCGCGGGCGCTTCTCATTTCCCGACATCGCGGATCCCGATCCTGCCGCTGGCATCGCCCAGCGCGCATCGGCATGTCCGCTCTGCCCCACATGGAAGCCACCCGATGGACCTTGTCTTCGCGCCAAGCGAGATCGAGACGTGGCCTCTCGACCGGCTGCGCCCTTATGCCCGCAATGCCAAGATGCATGGGCAGGACCAGGTCGCCAAGATCGCCGCCAGCATGGCCAAGTTTGGCTGGACCGTGCCGTGCATGGTGGCCGACGATGGTGAACTGATCGCCGGGCATGGCCGGGTGCTGGCGGCGACGATGCTGGGGTTGAAGGACGTGCCGGTGATCCGGCTTGCGCACCTGGACGAGGCCGAGCGGCGGGCGTACCGGATCGCGGACAACAAGCTCACGGAGATGGGCGAATGGGACGAGACCGTGCTGCGCGACGAAATCGCGGGGCTGCTGGCCGAGGATTTCGACCTGTCGCTGCTTGGCATCGCCGACGAGGATCTCGATGCTCTACTGCGGGATCCTGATCAGCCGGAAGGCGGCGCGGTCGAGGGTGAGGACGAAATCCCCGAACCGCCGGTCACGCCGGTTTCGGTGCAGGGCGACCTCTGGCAGCTGGGCGCGCACCGGCTGATCTGCGGCGACAGCACATCCGCCGATGTAGTCGGACGGCTGCTGGGCGATGTGCGCCCCCTGCTGATGGTGACCGACCCGCCCTACGGCGTGGAGTATGACCCATCTTGGCGCAACCAGGCGGGTGCGGCCAAGACCAAGCGCACCGGCAAGGTGCTGAACGACGACCGGGCCGACTGGTATGATGCTTGGGCGCTGTTTCCCGGCGATGTCGCCTATGTCTGGCACGGTGCGCTGCATGCGGCGACCGTGGCCGAGAGTCTGTTGGCCTCGGGCTTTGCCATCCGGTCGCAAATCATCTGGGCGAAGGACCGGCTGGTGCTGAGCCGCGGCGATTATCACTGGCAGCATGAACCTTGCTGGTATGCCGTCAAGAAGACCGGCAAGGGACATTGGGCCGGGGACCGGAAGCAAACCACCCTTTGGCATATCTCCGGCAAGGACCAGGACGCGGCCACTGTGCACGGCACGCAGAAGCCGGTCGAATGCATGCGCCGCCCGATCCTCAACAACTCCAGCCTGGGTCAGGCGGTCTATGAACCTTTCATGGGATCTGGCACCACGCTGATCGCGGCCGAAACCACGGGCCGCGTCTGCTTTGGGATCGAGTTGAACCCGGCCTATGTCGACGTGGCCATCGAGCGCTGGCAGCAATTCACCGGTGCCAATGCCGTGCTGGCCGACACCGGCGAGACCTTTGCCGACCTGAAGTCCAAAAGGCTGGCCGCATGAACGCACCCCTGCTGCCGGGGCGTATCGAGCATTGGCCGCTGGCCCGGCTGAAACCCTACGCCCGCAACGCCAAGATCCATGATGCGGATCAGGTCGCCAAGATCGCCGCCAGCATGGCCGAGTTCGGCTGGACCGTGCCAGTGCTGGTGGCCGCCGACGGGGAGTTGATCGCGGGCCATGGTCGCATCCTGGCCGCCGCCCACCTCGGCCTGTCCGAGGCTCCGGTGATCGTGCTGGGCCATCTGACCGAGGCGCAACGCCGCGCCTATCGCGTCGCCGACAACAAGCTCACCGAGCTGGGCGGCTGGGACGAGGCCTTGCTCCTCGAGGAGCTGCGCGGGCTGCTGGCCGAGGATTTCGACCTCGGGCTGATCGGGATCCCCGAGGATGAGCTGGACGCGCTGCTGCACGCGGGCGACGAAGATCGCCCATCGATTTCTGACGATGCGGCCGATGCGATCCCGGCCCCGCCCGCTGATCCGATCACCAAGCCGGGCGACATCTGGCAACTTGGGCAGCACCGGCTGTGCTGTGGCGATGCGACCGATCCGGCCGCCGTCACCAGGCTGATGCAGGGCGAACAAGCCGCGCTGATGTTCACCTCGCCGCCCTATGCCCAGCAGCGCGACTATGGCGCTGCGAAGGAAAAGGTCGGCGATTGGGATGCGCTGATGCAGGGCGTGTTTGCTGCGGCTCCAGTCACCGGCGACGCACAGCTGCTGGTCAACCTCGGCCTCGTGCACCGGAGCGGCGAATGGCAGCCCTATTGGGAAGGATGGGTGGAATGGATGCGCGCATCTGGTTGGCGGCGGTTTGGATGGTATGTCTGGGACCAGGGGCCGGGCTTGCCGGGCGACTGGAACGGCCGCCTGGCCCCCTCGCACGAGTTCATTTTCCACTTCAACCGCGCGCCCCGCAAACCGCACAAGACCGTCCCGTCCAAGCACGCGGGCGAGGTCCTCGGCGGCGGTGGGCTGCGCGGCGCCGACGGCACCGTCCACGCCAAGACCGGCACCGGCAACGCGATTCAGAGCCACCGTATCCTGGACTCTGTCTTCCGCATCATGCGCCACAAGGGCGGGCTGGGTGCGGCTGGGTCGCACCCAGCCGTGTTCCCGGTGGCGCTGGTCGAGGCCGTGCTGACCGCATTCTCGGATCCGGGCGACCTGATCTACGAGCCGTTCTGTGGCTCCGGCACGCAGATCGTCGCCGCCGAACGCGCTGGGCGGCGCTGCTTCGCGATGGAACTGGACCCGATCTACTGCGACGTCGCCGTGCGGCGGTGGGAACTGGCGACGGGGCGAAAGGCACAGTTGGAAAATCGCAACGAAACCACCATTGGCAAGGAGACAAAACAGCAATGATCATCAACACCCCAATCTGGCGAAACGCTGACCTCATTCGGATCATTCCGATCACGCGCGCGGACCTGAACCAGGCCATATCCCGCAACGACTTTCAGCCTGAAAACACACCCAAGCCCGGAAAGGCGCGCTGGTACAGCTGGAGAGACGTGGTGTCGGTTGCTGCCGCACAGGACTTGCGCAAACTTGGCTTTGGTCCGTCCATCGCATTTGGGCTGGTGCAAAACCACCTGTCACCGTTTCTGCGGGGTAGCATAGACGCCCCGGACGATTGCGCAGGAGTGCTTTGGCTTATCCGTCCGAGTGACGACCATCTCAACATTGAGACCCCGTGTGAGTTCCTGCGCCACACCGAATACGAGGCACCCCTTGTCACGCCAAACGAGAGCGCCTGCATCATCGTGAATATCGGGCGCATTGCAGCACGCGTTCGCAATGACCTGCAGGCGACCGAGACTGCCAAGGTCATCCGTAAGGAATTTCAGATCACAGGACCGGTGATGTGACCCAATCGCGCGGCATGTCGCTGATGGAGGCCATCACCAATGTGACGGTGGGCTATGCGCTGGCAGTGGCCACGCAGATCGCGGTTTTCCCGTGGTTCGGCCTGCACCCAAGCATTGGCGAGAACCTCACCATTGGCGCCCTGTTCACCGGCATCTCGCTCCTGCGCACCTACGCGCTGCGCAGGCTGTTCGAGTGCATCTGTTGACGAGGGCTTCACTGCTCATTATCATCCATGATATCGGAGGTCCGAAATCGGGTCTTGACGGAGCAAAAGTTCCCTCAAATCGGCAGAAACTATCCTGACGATTTCGTTGTCCGGATTGCGAAACCACGAACAATCGGGTCTCGCGCGAGCAAAAGCTTCCCGCCGGGGAGCGCCCTCCAAGGGCGTCGCGCATTCGCTTCTCACGAAGTTGAATGGAGAACCCGTGCCATGGGAAAACTATCGAATATTCGCCGAGCCAAGATGCATGCGCAGGAGGGACGGTGTTATTACTGTGGCCTGCCGATGTGGGATCCGGAAACGGATCATGACATGCCCGCAATCTTCCGAGCACAAAGCATGCAAAAAGCCCTGCGCTGCACTGCCGAACACCTGCTCCCTCGCGCCGAGGGCGGTGCAAACTCATCAAACAACATCGTCGCCGCGTGCTGGTACTGCAACACGCGGCGACACCACAGGAAACAACCTCTTTCTCCAGATTCGCATCGCGCGCGTGTCCAAGATAGGATGGCAAAAGGTAAATGGCTTGCCGCACGACTGAACGGCATCAGCAATGCTGACACCAAGTTCGAGAGAGTACGCACGGGAGAGGCGCCAAGACATTGATCAGGGGACTTTGTACACCATCCCCCTGCCCTCAACTTTCTCGGCAGTGACGGGCAGGCCCAGTTTCTTCTTGAGTCCGCCCGAGATCAGGCCACGCACGCTGTGAGCCAACCAATCCGTCGCCTCGGTGATCTCTGCGATGGACGCACCCTCGGGTCGCTGCAGGAGCGCAATGATCTGGGCCTGCTTCGTACCCATGCGGATGGCCACAGGCTTGGGGGCCTCGGTCACGGCGGACTCCGCATCTGGTTGAGGTGTCACTATCCGCGACGCGCTGGTCGCCTTGGCGACGACCGGCTCGATCCCGATGGCTTCCAGCCCGGCTTCGGTGGCGATCAGCGTGGTGCCATGGCCGTCGCCGGTTTCGCGCCAGAACGGCTCGTCCTTAAGGCTGTCGGCATTGACCTCCTCGATCCAGCCTTTGGTGATCATGCGCGTGACGGCCATCTTGGCGGCCGCGCCATGCAGCCCCTCGGGCAGCGGCATGGCCAGATTGCCGGGGCGGGTCGCCGCGCGGCTGAGGATGATGGTCTGCGTGTCTGTGAGTTTGGGCATGGGATGTCTCCGATAGTGTCGGGCGGCGCGGAATGCGCATTCTCCTACCGGGTGAAGCCCGCCATGGTGGCGGGCCGGGCGAGGCACAAAGCCGGGGATCACTCGGCGTACTCACCCTCGCCAAAGGCGCTGTCGGTGATGCGCTTCAAGAGACTGGCGTAATGCTCAAGCGTGCCAACGTTGCCCCAATTGACCTCCTCGGGGTAGGTCCCGAAATGGTCGTCGCTGAGACTTGCCAAGCGGGCGAGCATGGTGTCGATCTCGGCTTTCTTTGCGATGAATGCGCTGAGGGCCGCCTCGTGGTTGCGCGCGGCCTTCTCGGCGCGCAGCTGGTGGCGGGGTGTGGTGATCGGGTCGAGGCGGGTCATGGCGTGGTTCCTTGGGCTGAGTTGCATCGTTTTGGTACAATCATTATCGCTCTGGTCGGGCGATTGTCGTAGGCAATTCCGAGCAATTTCATGGCTTTGTAATCATGCAATGCGATCCGGATCGATCAGTGCCGCCTGTTCCGCCTCATGGCGCTGGGCGGCATCGGGCGAGTCGCGCCGCGCGTTGACGATGGCCACAAACAGCGCGCGGGCGATGGTGGCGACCTCATCGGCCCCGGCACAGGTCAGGTTGGCATCGTGGATCGCTATAGCCTCGCCCAGATCAGTGATGGCGTAAACGCTCGCGAACTCGGCCTCGGTCGGGTCGCAGGTCTCGGTGTCGCGGTCGTCAGGGCTGGTGGCCACGCTGCGGCAAAACCGCAGATCAAACCCGATGGCGCATTCGCGGCGGATCAGGTCGGCGAGGGTCTCGCCCTCGGGCAGGCAGTTGAAGGACAGGGTCATCGTCGTGCCCCCTCAGATCAGCTGAAGGCTCGCCAGCAGGACGCTGGCGGCGGCAAGCTGGGTGGTGGGGAGCTCGATCTTCAGATGCGAGATCACGTCCGAGGCCTCCGCCTTGATGCCCTCATCGCGCAACGCGGCCTCGATCATCCGGGCGGCAGCGTCCGGGCCCTTGAGGTTCAATGGGTCCGGCAGGGTGGCATGGTCAATGCGGATCGTGGTCGTAGCCATGGTCATGTTCCTGCCCTCCCTCAGCGCTTGGACGCGGCGGCGACGCCAGCGGCATAAGCCTCTTCCAGCGCGGCGCGGATCGACCAGACCGCGACATCGTGGAAGTCGAGGCGGTCGCTGTTCCGGGTCTCCAGCGTCTCGATGCTGTAGAAATGCTTTGCTGCGATCTCCAGCAGCAGGGCGTCGCTGGGGGCTTTGGCGGGCGCGGTCTTGGTGGTCATGGCGTCGTCTCCAGGGCTGAGTTGCATCGTTTTCTTGCACCCAGAATCGCTCTAGCGGCAAGTGTAATCAACTGAATAAGCAGATCATTTCCGTTTAATTCCAATATCTTGAGGCTCTGTCAATCGCCATGGAAGGTATGTCCGAACGCGAGTATTCCGCCCATTCCGGCCTGTCGCGCGGGGCGATCCAGAAGGCGCGCAAAGCCGGGCGGCTGGTGGTTTACAAAGACGGGTCGATCAACGCAGCGGCCTCCGATGTGCGCCGCGCCGAGATGACCGATCCGGATCAACAGCGGCGCAGCACGGGTGGCGATGCTGGGTTTTCCGGCCCGGCTGACAGCTCGTCTTATCTGAAGGCCCGCACCGCGCTGACGGTTTATCAGGCGCAGGAACGCCAGCTGGCCATTCAGAAGCGCAAGGGCACGCTGGTCGGCCGGGCGCGCGCCGAGACGCTGGTGTTTCGCCTTGCGCGACAGGAACGCGATACTTGGGTGACCTGGCCCAGCAGGGTGGCGGCTCTGATGGCGGCCGAAGTGGCCGCAGAGGTGGAAAAGCAATCCGGCACGCCGCTGATCATCGAGGCCGCGATCCTGCAGAGGGTGCTGGAAACCCATGTCAGAGCGCAACTCGACGCCCTCGCCGATCTCCGGGTCAGCCTCGGATAACGATGATCTGACCGCCGATCTCGACCTCGGGTTTGACGGGGCCGAGGATATCCTGCGCGCGTGGCGCAACGGGATGCGGCCTGATCCGGGCCTGACGGTATCGGAATGGGCGGATGCGCATCGCTGGCTGTCGTCGCGCGCGGCGGCCGAACCGGGGCGGTATCGCACGGCCCGCGCGCCCTATCTGCGCGAGATCATGGACGCGCTGTCGCCGCGCCACCCGGCGCAGCGGGTCAGTTTCATGAAGGCGGCGCAGGTCGGGGCGACCGAAGCTGGCAACAACTGGATCGGCTTTGTCATCCATCACGCGCCGGGGCCGATGCTGGCGGTGCTGCCGACGGTCGAGATGGCCAAGCGCACTTCGCGCGGGAGGCTAGACCCTTTGATCGCCGAAAGCCCGGCCCTACGGGAACGGGTCAATCCGGCCCGGTCTCGCGATGCGGGCAATTCGATGCTCTCAAAAGAGTTCCCCGGCGGCATCCTGGTGCTGACCGGGGCCAACAGCGCCACCGGCCTGCGGTCGATGCCCGCGCGCTACATCTTCCTCGACGAGGTAGACGCCTATCCAGCTTCTGCTGACGAGGAAGGTGATCCGGTCACACTCGCGGAAGCCCGCACGACTACCTTCTCGCACCGGCGCAAGGTGTTCATAGTCTCGACCCCTACGATCCGTGGTCTGAGCCGAATCGAGCGCGAGTTCGAGGCATCGGACCAGCGGCGCTACTTCGTGCCCTGCCCGCACTGCAGGGCGATGCAATGGCTACAGTTTGAACGCCTTCGCTGGGACAAAGGGCGGCCCGACACCGCCGCCTATCACTGCGAGGGCTGCGAAAAGCCCATCGCCGAGCACCACAAGACGAAAATGCTGGAGCGCGGTGAATGGCGGGCGACGGCAGTCTCCACCGATCCGCATTCCATCGGTTTCCATATCTCCGCGCTCTATTCGCCCTTGGGCTGGAAAAGCTGGCAGCAGATCGCGCGCGAGTGGCTGGCGGCGCAAGGCTCGGAAGAGATGCTGCGCGTCGCGCGTAACACCCTGCTGGGCGAAACTTGGGTGGAGAGCGGCGACGCACCGGAATGGCAGCGGCTGGCCGAACGCCGCGAAGCCTATGGCGGTGCGCAGGTTCCCGTCGGTGGTCTTTTCCTGACGGCTGGCGTCGATGTGCAAAAGGACCGGATCGAGGTCGACGTCTGGGCTTGGGGCCGGGGTCTGGAAAGCTGGCTGGTCGATCACATCGTGATCGCGGGTGGCCCCGACGATCCGAGCTGCTGGGACAAGCTGACTGCCCTGCTCGGTCGGACATGGACCTGCGCCAATGGCGCGGTGATGCTGATCGGCAAGCTGGCCATCGACACCGGCTATGAGGCCCCGGCGGTTTACGCATGGGCACGCAAGCAAGGGTTCGACCAGGTGGCACCCATCAAGGGGCTGGAAGGCTTCAACCGCGCGACGCCGGTGTCGGGCCCGACCTTCGTCGACGCCACCATTGGCGGCAAACGTCTGCGGCGCGGCGCGCGGCTGTGGTCGGTGGCCACGGCGACATTCAAGACCGAGACCTACCGCTTTTTGCGGCTGGAGCGGCCCTCGGACGAAGACCGGGCGTTGGGTGTGCTCGATGCTCCGGGCACCGTGCATCTGCCCGACTGGATCGACACCGAATGGCTGAAACAGCTGGTGGCGGAACAACTGGTCACTGTGCGCAACAAGCGCGGCTATGCCCACCCCGAATGGCAGAAGATGCGCGAGCGCAACGAGGCGCTCGATACCCGCGTCTATGCACGAGCTGCGGCCTGGATCATGGGCGCGGATCGCTGGGACGAGGCAACATGGCGGCGGCTCGAGACGCAGGCCGGGGTGGAAACCCGTCCGCCCGTCACCCCGGCGGCTGTTGATAGTGCGGCCTCGGAACCGACCACACCCGCCCCGCCCAAGGCCGGGACACCAACCACGCCACGGCGCAAACGCCGGGCCTACACACCGAACTTCATGAGGGACTGAGATGGATCTGGAACGGATGCGCGCGCTGCTGGCTGCGCTGCAGGAGGCGCGCTACGCGGGCGTCCGCTCGGTCAGTTATGACGGCAAATCGATCAACTATGGCTCAGACGCCGAGTTGGCGAATGCGATCAGCGATCTTGAAACCCGGATCGCCACCGCCAGTACCGGCACGCCGCGTCGTCGGCGTTGGGGCACCGTGGCCACGAAGGGTCTGTGATCCATGGCATTCGAGGCTTTTCGCCAGCGGCTGGGGTCGATCATCGGTGGGTTTGACGCGGCTCAAGCCCATCGTCGCCTGCGAGGCTTCCGTGCCAGCCGCGCCCATGTGAACACGCTGATTGCGGCTTCGGGCGACACGATCACCGCCCGCGCACGTTGGCTGGCCCGAAACAACGGCTACGCGGCGAACGCTGTGGAGAGCTTCGCCAGCAATGTGGTGGGCGATGGCATCAAGCCGTCCAGTTCCATCGCGGACGCGGCCAGGAAAGAAGAACTGCAAGCGCTTTGGCTCGCGTGGACCGACGATGCTGACGCCGAAGGACTGACAGACTTCTATGGCTTGCAGCGCCGGGCGGCGCGCGAGGTGTTCCTGTCAGGCGAAGTGTTCCTCCGCATCCGGCCCCGGCGCGCGGAAGACGGCCTGACCGTGCCGCTGCAATTGCAGATGCTGCCAACTGAGATGCTGCCCTTGGACATGAACCGCACCCTGCCCGGCACCGGGCTGATCCGGCAGGGGATCGAGTTTGACGGCATTGGCCGCCGCGTGGCCTATCACTTCCTGCGTCGCCATCCGGGTGATCTGACCGACCCCGGCCTCGCGGGCGAAACCGTCCGCGTGCCTGCTACGGATGTGATCCATGTGCTGGACCCGGTCGAGGCCGGGCAGTTGCGCGGCGTGTCACGGTTTGCGGCTGCTATCGTGAAGCTGTTCACGCTGGACCTTTACGATGATGCCGAACTGGAGCGCAAAAAGATCGCGGCGATGTTCGCGATGTTCATCACCTCGCCTGCGCCGGAAACCCCGCTGGAGCCGACCGAGGAGGATCTCGAGGTCGAGCCCGGCCAGGTGGTGCGACTGGATCCGGGCGAGGATGTGTCTACCCCGGCCACACCGGACTCAGGCGGCACCTATGAGCCGTTCCAGTATCGGACCCTGCTGCAAATCGCGGCGGCGCTGGGCGTGCCCTACGGCTATCTCACCGGCGACACCGCCAAGGGCAACTTCTCGAACACGCGGATCAGCCTCATCGAATTCCGCCGTCGCATCTCGGCCTGGCAGCATGGCGTGCTGGTCTATCAGCTCTGCCGCGCGGTCTGGGTGCGCTGGATGGACACGGCTGTGCTCTCCGGCGCGCTGGACCTGCCCGGCTATGAGAGCCAGCGGCGGCAATATCAGACCTGCGCGTGGCTGCCCACGAAATGGGACTGGATTGATCCGATGAAAGACGCCTCGGCGGAAATCCTGCAGATCGAGGCGGGTCTGAAGTCTCGGACACAAGCCTTGGCAGAGCGTGGGTACGACGCCGAGCAGGTCGACCGCGAAATAGCCGCCGAACGCAAACGGGAAGCGGCGCTGGGCCTAGACTTCCGGCGCCCGGGGTCACCCGCGCAGGGGCCGGGCGAAGGCGGCAGGACGGATGAAGATCCCAACGCAGAAAAGGACGACGAGGCCGACGACACCGGCGACGTGAAACCTGACCCGAAGGAGGGCGCATGATGCACCACGCGCAAATCGCCCAGCGGGCGTTCAACACGCCGCTGATGGTGGACCCGGCCAAGGCACTGGCATTCCTGTCCGGGCTGGGGCCGCGCATCACCGGGCAGGAGATCACCTTCCAAGGTGTCGATCTGCCGTCCAGCGAGGTTGAATTCGCGGCTATGCCTGCGCGTGCCTCATTGTTTGGCAATGACCTTGCCCAGCGTCATCAGCGCAATGGCACCCAGCCCTTCGCCATGATTGACGGCATCGCGGTCATCGAGATCGCGGGCACACTTGTGCACCGGGGCGCGTGGATCGGGCAATCCTCGGGCCTGACCTCCTATGAAGGAATCGCCGCCCAGCTGCAAGCGGCGCTGGCCGATCCCGGCGTTCGTGGCATCGCTTTGGACATCGACAGCTTCGGTGGCGAGGTGGCGGGTGCCTTCGATCTGGCGGATCGCATCCGGGCGGCGCGTGCGCAGAAGCCGATCCATGCCTTTGTCGCCGAACATGCGCTGTCCGCTGGCTACGTCCTAGCATCCCAGGCCGACCGGATCATCCTGCCCCGCACCGGTGCTGTCGGCAGCATCGGCGTCGTGGCCCTGCACACCGACATGAGTGGTGCCATCGATCAGAAGGGCATCGCCGTCACGCTGATCCACGCGGGTGCCCACAAGGTCGACGCGAACCCTTATCAACCGCTGCCGCAGGCGGTGCACGACCAGATGCAGCGCGAGTTGGAGGTCGTGCGCTTCCTCTTCGCCGAGACCGTCGCCGCCGGTCGCGGGGATCGGCTGACGCATGCAGCCGCGCTGGCCACAGAGGCAGCCGTGTTCCGCGGGGCAGATGCAATCGCTGCGGGTCTGGCCGACGAACTGGCCGATCCCGTCGCAGCTTTCCACGCTTTCGCCGCCGCACCGCGCGGCACCACTTCCCCCAGCAGAAAGGGTCCACAGATGACCACCACACCCACCGACACGCCCACCGACACGCCGAACCCGGCTCCTATTTCCGCCGCTCCCGCCGCGACAGCAACCGTCGCTGCTGCTCCAGAGACTCCGGCAGCGGTGGGTGATGCTGCGCCCACCACAATGACCGCCGATGCCATCCGCGCCGAAGCGGCCGAAGTGGCGCAGGTCTGCGCGCAGGCCGCCCGGTTGGGCGTGACCATCGACGCGGCCGATGCTGTCACCAAGGGTCTGAAGCCCGAAGCCCTGCGCGCCCGTGTTCTGGCTGACCTCGCCGCCCGCAGCGACGCGGCAGGCATCATCGCCACCGCCCCGGCCGCGGCGGCCGCGAAAGACAGCCCGATCATCGCGGCAGCAAAAAAGGCTGCGACCGACGCCAGGCGCTGAACCAGCGCCAACCGGCCCATCCCTGCCAACATGGAGACTGACCAATGCCCGTCCTGACGGAACAGCCCAGCATGGGCGATGTCCTCAAATACGAGGTCAACCCGAACTACACCCGCGAGGCGATCACCCTGCTGCAAGGCATGCCCTACCCGGTAGGCTCGGTGCTGGGGAAGATCACGGCCAGCGGCAAATACACCCTGTCACCCGCAACCGGGACGGACGGATCACAAGTCGCCAGCGCCGTGCTGCTCTATGCCGTCGATGCCACACTGGCAGATGCGGTCGGCATCGTTGTGGAGCGCGGCCCCGCGATCGTCTCCCGTGCGGGCCTCGCCTATGACGGCACAGTCGATGACGGCACCAAGATTACCGCCAAACTCGCCCAGTTGGCTGCCGTGGGCATCATCGCCCGCGACGGCGTCTGACGCAGCACCGCGACAGCGCGTTCTCAGCTTTCCCCTTTATCCCCGGAGCTTCCCATGACCCTCGTTCGCAATCCCTTTGACGCTGGCGGCTATTCGCTGGCCGAGATGACGCAGGCCATCAACATCCTGCCCAACCTCTACACCCGCCTCGGCCAGATCGGCCTCTTCCGCTTCGAGGGCGTCACCCAGCGATCGGTGATCATCGAGCAATACGAGGGCGTGCTGAACCTGCTGCCCTCGGTGCCTCTCGGCGGCCCAGCCACCGTCGGCACGCGCGAGGGGCGCTCGATGCGGTCCTTCGCCCTGCCATGGATCCCGCATGATGACGTGATCCTGCCGGGCGACATCCAGGGCCAGCCGAGTTTGGGCGTCTTCGACGGTGCCGACCCGCTGGTCGAGGTGATGAACCGCAAGCTGCAGTTGATGCGCCGCAAGCACGCCCAGACCCGCGAATACATGGAGATGAACGCGCTGCGCGGCATCGTGAAGGATGGGGCTGGAACCACCCTCTACAATTACTTCACCGAGTTTGGCCTGGCGCAGATCTCGGTGGATTTCCTTCTGGGAACGGCTGGCACCAACGTGCAGGGCAAGGTGCGCGAGGTCTTGCGGTCGATGGAGGACAATCTCCTTGGCGAAAGCATGACGGACGTCCACGCCCTCGTCAGCCGGGAATTCTTCGACAAGCTGATCGCGCATCCCAAGACCGAGGAGGCCTACAAGTTCTACGCCGCCACCGGCGCGCAACCTCTGCGCCAGGATGTGCGGCGCAACTTCCCCTTCGCAGGCATCGTGTTCGAGGAGTATGCGGGCACGGTGACGCTGTCCACCAAGGCGACCGAACGCCTGATCCCGGCCAGCGAGGGCATCGCCTTCCCGCTTGGCACCATGGACACCTTCACCACCTATGGCGGCCCGGCCAACCTGCTGGAGGCGGCAAATACCCTCGGCCTGCCGCTCTACGCCCGCCAGCATCTGGATGAGAAGGGCCGCTGGATCGACCTGATGACGGAGGCCTCGATCCTGCCGGTCAACAAGCGGCCGCGCATCGCGATCCGCATTCACAGCTCGAACTGAACGGCCCCGACATGACCGTCTTCGCCGCCGCCATGGACCGGATCTATGCCAACCCGTCCATGGCGGTGGCGGCGCTGTGGATTTCCGCCACCACCTCGGAGGAACGCCCGATCCGCGTCATCCGCCGCGCCCCGGATCGCATCACCGAATTTGGCGCGGGGCGCTTTGTCAGCGACACCATGATGGTGGACGTCCGCGTGTCCGATCTGCTAGACCCCCGCCCCGGCGATCTGATCGTGATCGGCGCCGACAGCTTCACAATTCAGGGCGAGCCGGTTCGCGACCGCGAACGCCTGATCTGGTCACTGGACCTGCGGCCATCATGAAACTCAAAGTTACGTTCGATCCCGACCTTGTCGCTCTGATGCAGGCGGAAATCGCCGCCGGGGAAAAGGCGGTGTCCGCCGCCATGCGCGAAGCTGGCACCTCCCTGAAATCCGCCTGGCGGGGCCAGATCACCGGCGCAGGGCTGGGCACGCGGCTGGGCAACTCCATCCGCCTCGCCAGCTTCCCGAAGTCCGGCGACAGCCTGAACGCGGCGGCGCTGGTCTGGTCCAAGGCCCCGGTGATCATCGGCGCGCATGACACCGGGCCACTGATCAGGTCCAAGGACGGGTTCTGGCTGGCGATCCCAACTCCGGCTGCGGGGAAAGGCGCGAAAGGCGGCCGCATCACCCCCGGTGAATGGGAGCGCCGCACCGGGTTGAGGCTGCGGTTTGTTTTCCGTCGTCGCGGGCCGAGCTTGCTGGTGGCGGAAGGGCGTATCAATACCAAGGGTCGCGCGGTGGCGTCCAGATCGAAGACCGGGCGCGGGCTGACCACCGTGCCGATCTTCCTGCTGGTGCCGCAGGTCATGCTGCGAAAGCGGCTGGATCTCGCGCGGGATGCTGAGCGGGTGGTGGACGGTGTTCCGGGCCGGATTGTGGCGAGGTGGGTGAAGGGACAGTTGTGAACTGCAGCGACTTGCACAACTCCAGCGAGATCACTAGCCTGATTACAAATCGGAGTTTTAACATGCGCATCTTGCAGAAATCTGTTCCCGTCGTTCTCGCATTTTGTTTTTCCACACTGGCCATCGCGCAAACGAACGAGGCCCTTCCCACTGAGCTTAGTGCCATCAAACAACAGATCGCCGACGTTCAGTCAAAAATTGCGATGTACGACGGTGGCCTGATCAAAGGATTGGCAGAAGCCCGGCTTGAAGCCCTGTTTTTGTCGAAGACACTTATCGAAAACCGCATTTCGGCCACTGAAAGCGGTGCAACGGTCGAAGTGATCGTCTCCGCAGTGCAACCTGACGAAGCGCGTGCGCAACAAATTCTTGGAGAAATGGCATCTGCTCAGCAGCGCATCGAGGAGGCAGAAAAGGAGGCGGCACAGGGCGGTGGCCTTGTGCAGGCGCTTGCTTTGAGCCGTGCCGAGACGGAAAAACTCACACTGGCACAACTCCAGATGGGGTACCTCCAAGCGAAATATGGTATCGCCTTCCCGACCGTGGCGGCTCCAGCTGCTACCGCCGTCGCGACGCCTGCTACCGAGCCCGCTTCGCCTACGGAAGGCGGAGCGCCTGCCATCAGCGCTGTCGCTTGGGCAGACCCCAATCATCCGGAAATCGACTATAGCAGTGCCGCTTTTGAACAGGCTCACAAGAACGGTGATCGGATCGCCGGTTGGTGGGCAATCAAAACGGAACGTGCCGCCGTCGATGACAGTCTCCAGATCACCGCTGTCAATTACTCAGCTTACGAACCGTCGAGTTTCATGGGATTGACCGGGCTGATTGCACGCTGTGTTGAGGGGGAAACCGCGCTGATCTTCGTGCAAGATGATTTCCTGATGTCGGATTTTCGGCGCAATACTTTTGAAATCACCCTGCGAGTCGACGAGACGCCCGCGCAACAAACGCGCTGGAATGGACTGACCAGCAACAAAGGGGCAGGCCTGTTTGGTACCGACGCCGAGAGTTTCATCCGAACCATCTATGATGCCAAGCGTTTGTTTATCAGGCTCACCGAAAAAAACGGCCAAAATCATGATGCAACCTTTGAGCTGGCTGGAAGCGAGGAGGCCTTCGAAGACGTTGCCGGGGCTTGTGGTTGGACAACGCTATCCCTGACCAAGGACGATTATCGTGCCATCCAGACCCTCTTGAACGCAGGAGGCTTCAATGCTGGCACGCCAGATGGGCAATGGGGTTCAGGCTCCAAGGAGGCAATGAGAGCCTTCCAGACGTCTATCGGCATTCCCGCGACGGGCGCCCCTGACCGGGCTACGTTGCAGAAACTTGGCTTCGGAGGCTAACGGTCACAGTACGGTCAGTAGCCAGCCTCGCGCTGATGGCGCACGGCCAAGACCACCGCCGTTTCACCATCAAACCGATAAAGCGACACATAACCGCTGTCGCCGAAGGTGATGAACCACTCGCGAAATTCCGGTTCCATATCCTCGACTGGCCGCCCGGCGCCCGGTTGATCACGCAGGATGTTCATGCCCTCGCGGATGGATTTGGCCGCGCGGCGGGCGGCATCGGGGTTCTTGTCTAAAAGGAAACGGTAAAGTCGTTCGACATCCCGCAGCGCGGCGGGCGACCAGATCAGTCGTGGCATTCAGGTGCTGCCGCCTCTTCGCCTGCTTCGAGCTTGGCAAGCCAGGCATCAGCTTCGTCATGCGTGATGTGCTTTCCCGTCGCTTGAAACTCCTCCCAAGCCTGCAACCCGGCCTGGCGAAACGCCTCGCGTTTCTCTTCGCGCTCGACGAACTGCGCTACCGCCTCGCGCAGCATCCAATGCGTGGAGCGGTCCTTGGCATCCGCCAACCGCTTGAGGCGGTCGCGGGTGTCCTGATCGAGCTTTACGGCAATGGGGCGAACGGCGTTCATGGGTGCTGCTCCGGTGAGTATTAACAGGTATTACCTTTAACACATCTTCGATCACAGCAGAAGTCACAATTCAGGAAGTGCGCCGTCATGCCCACCACCTTTGAGAGCGTCCTCACCGCGCTCCACGCGCGGCTGCAGCCGCTTGCCGCCCTTGTCCTGCGCGATGAGGTCCTGCCCGAGCGGATCCCAGCGGCTGGGCTGATCATCCTGCGCGATGGTCAGCCGGGCGAACCGGAGGTCACCCTGTCGCCCCTGCGCTACCACTACCAGCACCGCGCCGAGCTGGAGGTCGTTGTCCAGGCCCCCAATGGCAGAGCCACGGTTTTCGACACCTTGATCGCCGCTATCGGCACGGCACTGGAAGCGGACCGCACGCTTGGCGGCCTTTGCGACTGGGTCGAACCCGAGGCCCCGGCGTCCGTCGATCTGCCCATCGAGGGCGCGGCGGCGCTGAAGGCGGCGGTGATCACTGTCGTGCTGCACTACACCACCACCGGCCCCTTGGCCTGACACCCCCAACATTGAGGAGACCCCCATGGCACGTGCGCAAGGCGCGCGGGCGCAGATGGCGCTCGCATTCGAGACGACCTATGGAACGCCCCCCGTAGGCGGTTTCACGAAGATGCCCTTCGCCAGCACCTCGCTGGGTTCAGAACAGCCACTTCTGAACAGCGAACTGCTGGGATATGGCCGCGATCCGCTGGCCCCGATCAAGGACGCGGTGACGGCGGATGGCGACGTTGTGGTGCCGATCGATGCCGCGGGCTTCGGGTTCTGGTTGAAGGCCGCGTTCGGTGATCCAATCACCACCGGGATTGGCCCGTTCACCCATGAGTTCCAATCCGGGTCCTGGACCCTGCCCTCGATGTCCATCGAGACCGCCATGCCGGAGGTGCCGCGCTATGCGATGTATTCCGGTTGCGTGCTGGATCAGCTGAGCTGGCAGGTTCAGCACTCCGGGCTGCTGACGGCAACCGCGCGGCTGGTGGCGCAGGGTGAGGCGATTGCGACGACGACCAGCGCGGGCGCCCCCGCCGATCTGGCGCTGAAGCGCTTCGGCCATTTCAACGGCGCGATCAGCCGCAATGGCGCCGCGCTGGGCAATGTGGTCTCGGCCGAGATCACCTATGCCAACACCCTCGACCGGATCGAGACCATCCGCAGCGACGGCAGGATCGACGGGGCCGACCCAAGCATCGCGGCACTCACGGGGCGGATCGAGGTGCGCTTTGCCGACAGCACGCTGGTCAGCCAGGCGATCAACGGCGATCCGGCCGAGATCAGCTTCGCCTACGGGCTGCCATCGGGCGAGAGTTTCACCTTCACCGTGCATGCTGTCTATCTGCCGCGCCCCCGGATCGAGATCTCCGGACCGCAGGGCGTTCAGGCGACATTCGACTGGCAGGCCGCGCGCGACAACGTGGTTGGCCGGATGTGCACCGCAACCCTGATCAATGATGTGGAGACCTACTGATGATCCGCCTGAACCTGACCGCCACGCCCGAATGGCTGCCCCTTGCCCCCGGCCTGCGCCTGCTGGTGGCCCCACTGACCACCGCCTTGATGGTCTCGGCCCGCGCCGATCTGGCTGTGGAGGCCCTGCCCCAAGATGCCAGTCAGGAAGACCTGGCGTTGGCCATGGCCAAGGCTGTCGCCCGTCGCGCCGTTCTGGACTGGGAGGGTGTTGGCGATGATACGGGCAATATCCTGCCCGTTTCGCCAGAGGGCATCGACGCGCTTCTGGAAATCTGGCCGGTCTTCGAGGCGTTCCAGACCCAATACGTCGCGCGCGGTCTGATTCTCGACGCCGAAAAAAACGTCTCCGCGCCCTCGCCGAGTGGTCCTTCGGCGGCGGCGAAGGATACTGCGCGGCCTGCAACGGACCCTGCCCCGACTGCCCCGCACGACTGAACCGGCCCCAGACGGAAGACGGCTGGCAGGTCTGGGACCTCGTCGGCCGCCTTGGTGGGCAGCTGCGGGTGATCCCCGGCGCCGTGCTCGGCTGGGACATGGGCGCGGCACTGGCCCTCGCAAGCGGCTTAGGCATTGACCCCCTGATCGCCGCCGAACTGCTGCCCGAGATCGAGGCGGTGATGGTGCGCCGACTGAACGAACAGATGGAAGGAAGCCGCGATGGCTGAGAAGAGGGTCTCTGTTCGCCTTGTGGCGGAAGGCGGCCGCCAGGTCCGTGCGGAACTGGAGGGTGTGGGTGCGGCTGGCGCGCGGGGCTTTGGCCGTCTTTCGCGCGAGATGGATCTGGCCAATGCTCGCGTCGTCGCCTTCGCCCGCCGTGCCACGCTGGCCGCCGCTGCCGCCACGGCCGCGCTGGCTGCTGCCGGGGCCGCGATGATCCGCTCGGGGCTGCAAACGGTGGATGCGCAGGCCAAGCTCGCGGCCTCGCTCGGCACCACGGTCGCCAGCATTCAGGTGCTGGAACGTGCGGGCGATCTGGCAGGCGTGTCGATGGGCCAGGTCGAACAGGCCACCGTGCAGCTGACGCGGCGGCTGAGCCAGGCGGCCGCAGGGACCGGCCCCGCCGTGGACGCCCTGCGCCGCCTGCGGCTCTCGGCCGAGGATCTGCAACGCCTGCCGCTCGATGCGCGCATCGCCACCATTCAGGAGGCGCTGGGCCAGTTTGTGCCCGAGGCCGAGCGCGCCGCTGTCGCCTCGCAGCTTTTCGGCGACCGGGCAGCGCTGGTGTTCACCCGGATCGACACGGCGACGTTGCGGCAAGCGACGGCGGATGTGCAGGATTTCGGGGTGGTGGTCTCGGAGGCTGACGCCAGCCAGATCCAGCGCACCAATGATGCGATCTCGCGGCTGGGGCTGATCTGGCGCGGGGTCTCGAACCAGCTGGCGGTGGCAGCCGCCCCGGCGCTGGAGGCGGTGGCCAATGCGCTGGCCGCCGTCGCGCGCACCACCGGGCCAGTGGGAACTGCGATCAAGGCGCTGTTTGACAACATCGGGCGGCTGGCGTCCATCGTCGCCACCTTTGCAGGCCTGATGGCCGGGCGCTGGGTGGCCGGGCTGGCGGCGGCAGCGCTTTCGGTGCGCGGGCTGGCCACGGCGCTGGTCGTGCTGCGCGGGGCGCTGATCCGCACCGGCATCGGTGCGTTGATTGTCGGTGCGGGCGAGCTGGTGTTCCAGTTCACACGGCTGGTCGCGGGCGCGGGCGGCGTGGGCGAGGCATTCCGGCTGCTGGGTGATCTCGCCAGGGAAGTGTGGTCGCGGATGGGGCTTTCACTCGACGCAGCCCTTGCCAACATGGCGGCGGGCTGGGAGGAGCTGAAGGCGTCCGGTCTTTCAGCACTTGAGGGCACCATCGCGGGCGTCGTCAGCTTCGGCGACCGGACGGCGGCGATTTTCCAGGGGGCCTTTGATGCCGCGGTGGCGATCTGGGGCGGACTGCCCGGCGCCATCGGCGACTTTGCCTTCCAGGCGGCAAACGGGCTGATTTCTGGTGTCGAGGCAATGCTGAATGGCGTCGTCACCCGCATCAACCGCTTCATCAACGGTTTGAACGCGGCACTGGCGCTGCTGCCGGAATGGGCCACCGGCGAGGGCGGTGTGCGGATCGGCACGCTGGATCCTGTCGGGCTGGGCCGGATCGGCAACCCGTTTGAAGGGGCGGCCACCGCTGCCGGGACCGCTGCGGCCGACGCCTTTTCGGCCGCCCTGTCGCGCAGCTTCCTGGACCCACCTGACCTTGGCCTTGGCGCCATGGCCGAAGATGCCCGCACCCGCGCCGATGGGTTTCGCGAGGCGGCGGGCATGCTGGCCGATGCCGCCGGTCGCCCGCTCGCCAGCCTGCAGGCGCTGCGCGATGCCATGACCGGCAGCGGGGCAGAGGCCGAAGCCGCGCTGGCCGGGGCTGTTGCTGCCGCCACGGCGCTGGGCGAGGGCCTTGACGACACCGGAAATGCCGCAGGTCGCGCCGGGGCGGCTGGCCGTGCAGCCGGGACCGCGACCACTGAGGGCGCAAAAACCGCCCTGACCGGCTGGGCCGCCGTCACCGCCACGCTGGCCGACTATGCCACCAGGGCCCGGGACATCGGTGGCGATATCGGGAGCACGCTGGTCGGGGCCTTCCAGAGCGCCGAGAACGCGGTGGGTGAGTTTGTGAAGACCGGCAAGCTCGATTTCGGCGATCTGGTCACCTCGATGATCGCCGATCTGGCCAAGCTGGCGGCGCGGCGATTTATCCTCGGCCCCATCGCCAATGCGCTCTCCGGCGCACTTGGCGGTGCGGGCGGTTTGTTCGCCAACATTCTTCACGCAGGTGGCGTGGTCGGTGCCCCGGGCCCCGGTCGCATGGTGCCAGCGCTGGTCTTTGCCAATGCGCCGCGCATGCATTCGGGTGGCTTTGCCGGACTGCGCCCGGACGAGGTTCCGGCGATCCTGCAACGCGGCGAACGGGTGCTGTCGCGTCGAGAGGTGGCTGGCTTTGGCCAGGGACAGTCCTCCGTGCCCGCCGTCAATGTCACCATCATCGCGCGTGACGCCGACAGCTTCCGGCAGTCCAGAACACAGGTCGCCGCCGACATTGCCCGCGCAGTGTCGCTAGGTCAGAGGGGCATCTGAGTGCGACCCCGCAAGTGGGAACCGGTTGCGGGGACCAGAGCACGAACAATGGAGAGACTTGATGGCGTTTCATGAGGTGCGGTTTCCCGACAATATCAGCCGCGGGGCGCGCGGCGGGCCGGAACGGCGCACGCAGGTCGTGGAACTGTCGAGCGGTGACGAGGAGCGCAACGCCAGCTGGGCCAATTCGCGCCGTCGCTATGACGTGGCCTACGGCATCCGCCGCGCCGATGATCTGGCGGCGGTGGTCGCGTTCTTCGAGGCGAGAGGCGGCCGCCTGCACGGCTTTCGCTATAAGGACTGGGCCGACTACAAATCGAGCCTGCCGTCGCAGGCGATCAGCGCCACAGATCAGCAGATCGGAACCGGGGATGGAGCCGTGACCGCCTTCGCCCTTCTGAAGCACTACACCTCCGGCGCACAAAGCTGGACCCGCGTCATCGCCAAACCTGTGGAAGGCAGCGTGCGCGTCGCACTCGGCGGCGTCGAGCAGATGTCGGGCTGGAGCGTTGATCCCACCACCGGCGTTGTGACCTTCACCACCGCCCCCGGCGCGGGCGTCACAATCACCGCTGGATTTGAGTTCGATGTGCCGGTGCGGTTTGACACCGACACGCTCGACGTCACCCTCGATGTCGAGCGGCTCGGGTCGATCACGTCCATTCCGCTCGTGGAGATTCGGCGGTAGGGGCACGGCTCAGGCCACGCACGGCTTGCAGGTTTGCAGGTTTGCACCTTCACGGATGCGGTCGTCGTTATCGGGGTCGGCGTCCGGGCTTGCGGATCAGCGGCACAACCCGATCCTCCGGTGGCGAGGCCTGCTTCAATGCGTCCAGAAAGGCGTCAACCTTCACCACATCAATGGTCAGATCGGCATCCTCAAGTGGGACCGCAGGCACGGCCTCACTGTCGTCGTCTGGGTCCTCGGGAATATCCTGCATCATCATCACAGCTCTCTCCAGCAACTCGGGTCCCCAGTCAGTTGGCTGCCGTTGCGGCACATATCAAGGTTTATCCATGAAGACCCTCTCCCCCGACCTGCAGGCCCATCTCGATGAAGGCACGACCACGCTGGCCTGGTGCTGGCGGATTTCACGCAGCGATGGCGTGGCGCTAGGCTTTACCGATCATGATCGCCCGCTCAGTTTCGATGGCACCGCGTTTGAACCCGAAAGCGGGTTTGCCGCCTCGGAGATCCGCGCAGGCTCTGATCTGGCGGTGGATGCACAGGACGCAAGTGGCGTTCTGAGCTCGGATCGGATCACCGAGAGCGACATTCTCGACGGGCGCTGGGACAATGCAGCGGTGGAACTGTGGCGGGTGAACTGGGCTGACACCGGCCAGCGTGTGCTCCTGCGCCGGGGTGCCGTCGGCCAGATCCGGCGCGGGCGGATCGCATTTGTGGCCGAAGTGCGCAGCCTGGCGCATGTGCTGGGCCAGACCGTCGGGCGGACGTTTCAGGCGGGATGCGACGCGGAACTTGGCGATGCGCGCTGCGGCATCGATCTGGAAAACGCGATCTACAAGGGCACCGGCGTGGTGACAGACCTGCTGCGCGACCGCGCCTTCCGGGCCTCGGGGCTGGCCGGATTTGACGCGGGCTGGTTTGCCGCCGGGACGCTCACCTGGACCAGCGGCACCAATGCCGGGCGCGTCACCGAGGTGCTGGCGCACGGGCTGGAGGGGAGCATCGCGACCCTGACCCTGCTGGAAGCACCGGTGCGGGCCATTAATGAAGGCGACAGTTTCATCGCCCGCGCAGGCTGCGACAAGCGCATCGCCACCTGCACGGGCAAGTTCGCCAACACCCCCAACTTCCGGGGCTTCCCACATATCCCAGGACAGGATGCCGTGCTGCGCTATGCGAGCCAGGACGGCAGCCATGAGGGAGAGGTGTTATGACTGGGCCGGAATCGCCCGCCGCCGATCCCGCCCTCATCATTGCCACCGCCCGCCGCTGGCTCGGCACACCCTATCACGACCAGGCAAGTCTGCATGGGGTCGGTTGCGATTGCCTCGGCCTCGCGCGCGGCGTCTGGCGCGAGGTGGTGGGCATTGAGCCCTTCCCGATCCCGCCCTACAGCCGGGACTGGGGTGAGACCGGTCCCCGCGAGGTGCTGGCCGAGGGCGCGAGCGCGATGATGCCGGAAATCACCCCTGACGAGGCCGGTCCCGGCGCGCTGATCCTGTTCCGCATGGCCCCCTGCGCCATCGCCAAACATGTCGGTATCCTGACCGGCCCCCAAAGCTTCATCCACGCCTATGAGCACCTTGGCGTGATCGAGCAAACGCTCACCCCAAGCTGGCGGCGGCGCATCGCCTTCGCCTTCCTCTTTCCCAAAAGCTGAGACCTCCTACATGGCAACATTGGTTCTCGGTGCCGTCGGCTCCGCCATTGGCGGCAGCATCGGCGGCAGCATCCTTGGGCTGTCTGCCGCCACCATCGGCGGCTTTGTCGGCTCATCCATCGGGTCGGTGGTCGACACCTGGATCGTCTCGTCGCTCGCTCCGGCGCAGCGCATCGAAGGCCAGCGCCTCGACAGTCTGCGCATCACCGCCTCGACCGAAGGGGCGGTCATCCCGCGCCTCTTTGGCCGGATGCGCATCGGTGGCAACATCATCTGGGCCACGGATTTTCGCGAGGAGACCAAAACCAGCCGTCAGGGCGGCGGCAAGGGCGGCGGGCCCAAGGTCACCACCACCGAGTTTCTCTACTTTGCCTCCTTCGCCGTGGCGCTCTCGGAGGGCGAAGTGACCGGCATTGGGCGCATCTGGGCCGATGGCAAGCCGATGGATCTCTCGGGCGTGACCTGGCGCTGGTATCCCGGCGACGAGGTTCAGGAGCCAGATCCGTTTATTTCGGCCAGAATGGGGGCAGGCCAAACCCCCGCCTATCGCGGCACCGCCTATGTGGTCTTCGAGGAGCTGGCGCTCAGCAATTTTGGCAACCGCCTGCCGCAGCTCTCCTTCGAGGTGTTTCGCCCGCTGGCCGATCCTGACACGGCCGAAGGGCTGGTGCGCGCCGTCACGATGATTCCGGCTTCGGGCGAGTTCATCTACGCCACCCAGCCTGTCCGGCGGCTCTCCGGCCCGGGCGGGGCCACCCGCGCCGAGAACCTGAACGCCATTTCCGAGACCGCCGATATCGTCGTGGCGCTCGACCGGCTGCAAGCCTCGGTCCCGGGCATCGAGGGCGTCAGCCTCGTGGTGACCTGGTTCGGCGATGACCTGCGGGCCGGGCAGTGCAGGATCCGGCCCGGTGTGGAACTGCCTGTCAAGATCACCACGCCCGTCGCCTGGTCGGTGAATGGCGTGGCGCGGGCGGCTGCGCATCTCGTCAGCCAGGACAGCGACGACCGCCCGGTCTTTGGCGGCACACCGGCGGATTTTGCGGTGTTGCAGGCAATCCGGGAGATCCGGGCGCGCGGGCTGCGGGTGACCTTTTACCCCTTCCTCTTGATGGATGTGCCGCCCGGCAACAGCTTGCCCGACCCGTATTCCAACAATGAAGCGGGGACGGGCCAGCCAGCTTTTCCCTGGCGCGGGCGGATCACCGCGTCGCCTGCGGCGGGGGTTGCCGGAAGCGTCGACCAGACCAGCGCCGCTTCAGCACAGGTCGCGGCCTTCTTCGGCGCGACCACACCGACAAGTTTCAGCATCTCCGGGGACACCGTCAGCTGGGCCGGGCCCGTGGAGGACTGGGGCCTGCGACGCATGGTGCTGCATTATGCGCATCTCTGCGCGGTGGCGGGCGGAGTCGATGCATTCCTGATCGGCTCGGAGATGCCCGGCCTGACCACGATCCGGAGCGGGGCCGCGACCTATCCGGCGGTCGCGGCCTACCGCGATCTGGCGGGCGACGTGCGCAGCATTCTGGGTGCGGGCACCGCCATCAGCTATGCCGCCGACTGGTCGGAATACTTCGGGCACCATCCGAGCGATGGATCCGGCGACGTGTATTTCCACCTGGACCCGCTCTGGGCGGATCCCAGCATCACCTTCATCGGCATCGATAACTACATGCCGCTCTCGGACTGGCGCGACGGGTTTGAGCATGCCGATGCAGCCCTTGCCCCCGCGATCTATGATCAGACCTATCTGCAGAGCAACATTACCGGCGGCGAGGGGTTCGACTGGTTCTATGCGAGCCCGGCTGATCGCGCCGCGCAGATCCGGACGCCCATTACCGATGGCGGCGCGGACAAGCCATGGGTGTTCCGCTTCAAGGATCTGCGCGCCTGGTGGCAAAATGCGCATTTTGACCGGCCAGGTGGCATCGAGAGCGGCATGCCCACCGCGTGGTTGCCGCAATCGAAACCGATCTGGTTCACCGAACTGGGCTGCCCGGCGATCGATCGCGGCACCAACCAGCCGAATGTGTTCTTCGACCCGAAATCCTCGGAAAGCGAGGTGCCCTACTTCTCGCGCGGCTGGCGGGATGATGCGATCCAGCGGGCGTATCTGGAAGCGAGCTATCTGTTCTGGGGTGCCCCGGCGAACAATCCAACCTCGGCCATTTACGGCACTCCGATGGTGCATCTGCCCGACTGCGCCGCCTGGACCTGGGATGCGCGGCCCTATCCGTTTTTCCCCGAACTCACCGATGTCTGGAGCGATGGCCCGAACTGGCGGCTCGGGCACTGGCTGACGGGTCGGCTCGGGGCTGTGTCGCTGGCGGCATTGGTGCGCCATCTCTGCCTGCGCGCCGGGCTGCCGGAAGCGCAGATCGACGTCTCCGAGATATGGGGCGCGGTCGAGGGCTATGTGATTTCGGCTCTGGAAGCGCCGCGCGCCTCGCTCGGCACCCTGGCGCGGCATTTCGGGTTCGATGCGGTGGAAAGCGAAGGGCGCATCCGCTTCCTGATGCGCGGCCGCATTGCCAGCGTGACAATCACCCCCGACAGCATGGTCGCGCCATCGTCAGGATCGGGCGATGTGATGGAGCTCACCCGCGCGCAGGAAACCGAACTTCCCCAGGCCCTGAAGTGGCAGGTCGCGCGCGCCGATGAGGATTATGACGCGGCACAGGTCGAGGCCCGGCGTATCACGGTGGACACGGCTCGTATTGCCTCCGAGGCATTCCCGATAGCGGTGCCGCCCGAAGAGGCCGAACGCCGCTGCCGCCGCGCCCTGATGGAGGCCTGGGTCGGCCGCGAAACTGCGGCGTTCCGTCTGCCGCCGTCGCGTCTGGCGCTGGATCCGGCGGACGTGATCCTGCTTGATCACGATGGCCGCCTGACCGAGATGCGTCTGGTGTCGATTGCCGACTCCGACCTGCGCAGCATTGACGCCGTGCGCCAGGACCGCGCGGTCTATAACCTGCCACCCGGCGAGCGACGCCCGACCACGCTCTCGACACCGACGGTGTTTGGCGCGCCCGAGATCCTCCTGCTCGATCTGCCGCAGCTGCGCGAGGATCAGCCAGCGCATCGGCCCTTGGTCGCGGCGCATGCCAAGCCATGGCCCGGCGAGATTGCCGTCTACCGCAGTGCGGCAACAGACGGCTTTGCGCTGCTGACCACATTTGGCACGCGGGCACGCATGGGCGTGCTGGCGGCGGATTTCCATGCGGGGCCGGTGGCGCGCTTCGATCTCGGCAATGCGCTGCTGGTCGATCTCTATTCCGGCACGCTGGAGAGCGTCACCGATCTCGCCCTCCTCGGCGGGGCGAATGCGCTGGCAGTGGAGACCAGTCCGGGGCTCTGGGAGATTGTCCAGGCGGGTGCGGCCGAGCTCGTCGCAGCGGGGCGCTATGCGCTGACCCGGTTGCTGCGGGGCCAGCGCGGCACGGAAGGGGCCATCGCCAGCGTGGTGGCGAATGGCGCGCGCGTCGTGGTGCTGGATACGGCGCTGGCATCCCTGCCCATCAGCGAAGCCGATCTCGGTCTGCCATGGAACTGGCGGATCGGCCCGGCCTCGAAGCCGGTCAGCGACGAGACTTTTGTGGCCAGCACCTTCACCCCCGAAGGCACCGGGCTGTGGCCCTTCTCGGTCGCCCATGTCGAACAGCCCTGGCGCTTTGCCCGCAACCCCGGCGATCTGACGATCCGCTGGGTGCGACGGTCGCGATCCCTGGCCGCCGACAGCTGGGGCGCAGGCGATGTGCCACTGGCCGAGGACGCCGAGGCCTATGAGGTCGACATTCTGGACGGGTCAGTTGTCAAGCGATCCTTGACGACTGCCACGACCAGCGCTCTCTACACTGCCACCCAACAGACCGCCGATTGGGGCGCGCCGCTCGGACCCGGCCAATCTCTCGCCCTCCGTATTTACCAGCTCTCGGCCCTGATCGGCCGGGGCGCTGGGCGATCCGTCACCCTCACCTTCTGAAAGCGTTTCCATGTCCGACGTCACCACCCATCTCCTGCTGCCCTATATTCTGGCATCGCAGGCCCAGAAGCATGTCACCCACAACGACGCGCTGCGGCTCCTCGACGGGTTGGTGCAGCTTTCGGTGCTGGATCGGGATCAGACGGCCCCACCCGCCAGCCCTGCCGACGGCGACCGCCATATCGTGGCGAGCGGTGGCACCGGCCTTTGGGCAGGCTGGGACCTGAACGTCGCGCTCTGGACCGACGGCGCGTGGCAGCGCCTGCCGCCACGGACCGGCTGGCGCGCGTGGGTCGAAAGTGAGAGCCTGCTGCTGGTCTTTGACGGCGCGGGCTGGGTCGGGAGCACGCCAGCCGCGCTGCAGAACATGGCGTTTCTTGGTATCGGCACCACCGCCGACGCGGCCAATCCGTTCTCGGCCAAGCTGAACGCCGCGCTCTGGACGGCAAGGACCGTGGCCGAGGGCGGCACAGGCGATCTGTTCTACACCATGAACAAGGAGGCTGCGGGCGATGATCTCGGGCTGACATTGCAGACCGGGTTCGTGACCAAGGCCCTGGTCGGCCTGTTCGGTTCGGACCGCTTCCGCCTCGCGGTCTCGGCCGATGGCAACACCTTCTTCGATGGCCTCATCATCGACAACGCCACCGGCATCGTCGATCAACCGCAGCTGCCCCGCTTCAAGGCCTGGACCAACTTCGACAATTACGTCGGCGTCGACACCTGGACCAGGATCGCGCTCAACATGACCGATATGAACGATCAGGGCGCGTTCGACGCCACCACCAACCTTTTTACCGCGCCCGCCTCCGGCACCTATCTCTTTGGCGCGACGCTGCTCTACAAGGTCAATGCCAGCACCGCAGCCCGGATGCGCGGGCGGCTCGTGCTGAACGGGGCCACCGAGCTCCGCGGCTCCTTCGGCGAGATCAGCGGCGGTCACGTCTCTCTCGCCACAGCCCTCTGGCTGCAAACCATGGTGGCGCTGACTGCGGGCGATACCGTCGAGCTGCAGGGGTATTTCCGGGCTGCGGACGGGTTCTTCGCGGCCAATCACACCTCATTCTGGGGCTGCAAGGTTGGCTGAGGCTCCCCGGCACACCCTTGTTGCACACCAACACCAACCCCCGACCAAGGATATGACCATGACAGAGCGCACCTCGTGGCTGCAGGAGGTCGGCGCGGCATTCCGCGACAATGGCCTGACCGCCGCCATCACTGCACTGATCGGCGGCTTCATGGCTCTTTTGGCCGCTGTCACGCGCCGCGCCTTCACCAATGACGCGATGCTGGTCCGGCTTGAGCGTGAGCTGCTGGCCGAGCGCGACCGCGTGGATCGCCAGCGCGCAGAGGACCGCAAGGGCGATGCCGACCGGCTGGAGCGCATCGAGACCGACATCCGCGCGATGCGGGATCTGATGTTCGAGGCCTTCCAGCGCGGCCGCACCGACTGACGATCGCGCCCATCACCAAGCCACCCCACCCGACCCGCCCTCTGCAGGCGGGTTTTGCATGTCTGGAGACCCATCATGCCGACCACGACCTATGCCCATTTCCGCGACGTTCCCGACAGCGCCTGGCGCTGGCCTAGCTTTTCGCCTGCGGAGATCGCGTCACGCGGGGAGGGCGCGATAAAGATCAACACGGAGGCGCTGGACAAGCTGCAGTCCCTGCGCAACCGCCTCGGCAAGCCGCTGATCGTCCGATCCGCCTATCGCAGCCCCACGCATAACCGCGCCGTCGGCGGCGCGCCCGCCTCCAAACACATGCAGGGCACCGCGTTCGATATCGCCATGTCGAACCACGACCCCATTGCCTTCGAGGCGGCAGCGCGGGCGGTGGGCTTCCTCGGCTTCGGCTATTACCCGCGCTCGGGCTTCATGCATATCGATCTCGGGCCCGCGCGCAGCTGGGGCGATCCCTTCCCGCCGCGCGCCACACCCTTCGTGCCGGAGGTGGCCCCCGCCCGGGAGGTGCTGGCCGACAGTCGCACCCTGAAAGGCAGTGGCGCGGCCGGAGTGGCGACGGTCGGTGCCGCCGGTGTCGAAGTGGCGCAGGAGGTCATTGCCGAGACGCAATCCGCAATCCTGCCGCTGGTGCCCTACCTCGACACCCTTCGCTGGGTGTTCATTGCCCTGGCGCTGATCGGCATCGCCGTCGCCATCCACGCCCGGATTGATGACTGGAAACGGGGGCAGCGGTGATGGGCTGGATCACCGCCATCCTCTCCAGCGGCCCGGCGCGCAATGCGCTGGGCCTTATCCTGGCAGCAATCACCACCGTCCTGTTCCTGCTCAACCTCCGCCGCGCCGGGGAACGCGCCGGGCGGCTGGCCGAACGCCTTTCAACATCGGAGAAGATACATGACATTCAACGCAAGATGCTGGACGCCGCCAGCCGTCGTCCCGCTGATCGCGATGGTCTGGCTCGGCGCTTGCGCGACGGACAGTTCTGAAACACGGGGGCCTTGCCCACCCGTAGTAGACTACAGCGCTGCCGAACAGGCGAGCGCCGCCGCAGAGGTGGGAGCGCTGCCGGAAGGTGCGATGATCGTTCGAATGCTCGGCGACTATGCCGTCTTGCGCGACCAGGCGCGGGCCTGTCAGTGAAGCAAGAGCGGAGCCCTACGATGTTGGCGGCCCAACACAACGGGAGCAGCCGCACGGCCGACGCGGACGGCGGAAAGCGGCCGTTCAGTAACGTCGTCGGTGGCATCCCTAGTTGCCATAGCGGTCATTCGGCGGATGGGATGGACCTGATCTCTAACTTTCTCCACCTCCGAGCCGACGGCGACATTCACAATGTCGCCGCCGTGGATAGTACTTCGCCGTTAGTCTGACGGAGACAGCTCATTCACGGCGATGACGTCAGACAACTTTACCCGCCCACTATCGACGGCGGCCGCCTTCCTCTCAGATGCATCGTCGCCTTCGGCATCATTGTGCTGGATCGGGGCCCAGCTACCCATTGAAGAAATATAGGCGAGCACGTTTGTATGGGCACGGTTATGGCTGAATGACACAATTTCCCGACCAGCATCTACCTTCAGGGTATCCTTCAAACATTTGACGACGAAGACACAGATGGCTTGTGAGACAGCCAACCTGAATTTCTCGATTTCGAACGCGCCACCAAAAGACGCGGAGCCACCAGGTCCAGCCACCGCAAAATAGTAGTCCGGGCAGGTATAATAGGCAAAGTAGGGGCTACCGGATTTGCAAACGAACGCGACCTCCATGATCTTGCCCTCAAAGTGATCCTTGGGGAACTTCCGGGCCGCCTCGCCAGTGAAAAGGATCTTTCCGCCTCGGGTTATAGAAACGACCTCCAAATCGTGCCCCATGACACGAAGCTTACTCCGGGTATCCTTCTTGAAAAGGCCAAACACTTACTTTCCTTTCTCAGTATATTCCAGTGTTCTCGATATTTCACCGCAACCAAGACTGATCTCGGGGCGGCGCGCAATCCCAAAAAATATCGTGCTCATGACATTATCGTTTTCCGCTGCCAGATTTGACGACGCCCAGTTTGATGTCACTTGCACCCTCTGCTTTGTCCGCCTCACGTGTTCTTATTTCCGAAACAGAGGCCGTACCAGTGCAATCAGGGTAGCGAATACAGCCGAAAAAATCTCCGTAGCGCCCTTGCCTCTCTACAAGCCAGCCATCGGAGCATTTTGGGCATTCATGATGGTTCGCTTCGCAATGCGAGCATTTGAGGACTCCCGAAGGCCCCGAAACCGTCGGCATTCCGATCCCACAGTTACTGCAGGCGGGCATGTAATTGCTGCACATGAGGCTGTGCTCGCATCGGTACCATACTCGCCCATCCCGGGCGGGCACTGGAAGCAAGCGTCCACCGCATTCGCTGCAAGGTACATGGCCAACCGTTGACCCGGTCGAAGTCGCTAGACCGTACTCCGTATCGGAAACCAGTTCCCGCACGAAGCATGATGGCTCGGCTTCGGAAGCTAGAAGCGTGACGGTTGAGCGTGCGCGGGTCATTGCCACATACATGATCCGCCGTTCTTCGGCGTGTTGGAATGGCTCTCCTTCCGGTGAGACCAGGCTCAGGATCGGGTCATCGGTGACTTCGGACGGGAAACCATACTTGCCGTTGTTGCATCCAAGGATGACGACGTGATCGGCTTCCAGGCCTTTTGAGCCGTGGATCGTCTTGAAGCTCAACGACAGGTTTGGGAACTTTCGCCCGATAGCCGCCATGTCGGGCCGCTCGTGGCGATATCTTGCCAAGAGAAGAACACTGGTCACCTTGCCGGTCCCGCAATCCTTGGCCCTTAGTTCCATCAGATTCGCCAAGGTTTCCAAGAGTTCACCCTCTTGCTTGGCCTTTTTCGTCCAAACCACACGAAGCGCAGGGCCTTCTGCTTCGCTGGCCGGAATGATCGTCTTTTCTATCTGTGCAGGGTTTTGAAGAATGAAGCGTCGGGCTGCGAGAGCAATTTTGTCGACCGACCGAAAAGTGCGGCCAAGGTCCACGACTTGATGAATATCCTTCTGGGAGCCGAACTCGCCGCCGAACTTGGGGCCAAAGCTGCGCATGATATGGATATCCGCACCAGCGAAGCGGTAGATCGACTGCCAGTCATCCCCAACCGCGAACACTCGGGCATCCCCATGCTGAGCCTTCAAGGTACCGACAAGACGTGCCCGATCTTGCGAGATGTCCTGGAACTCGTCGACGAGAATATGCCGGAACGGGCTTTGATAAGCCCCGCTCTCGACGTATCCGGCGGCCCGAAGAACCATGTCCTCGAAGTCGATCCTCTCGCCCAATTCATGCTGATATAGGCGCAGCACTGGATCAAAAACCGTTAGAAACGCTCTGCCGCGCTCGCCCATGTTGAGCCTGTCCGCCTTTGATCGGCACGCTGCTAGGGTATAGCTGCCGCCTTTCAACTGAAGCAGAAACGTGCCAAGTAGCTGCGTAAAGCTATCGACATGCCCCATCTCGACGACGCGGTCATAGATGGACACAATCGGTCGCGGTCTCATCGTTACGTACGGACCAAGCTTTTCGGCCAGCGCCTCGAGGAGGCGTCCTTCTTGACGTTCGTAGCTATAGGTTTCGATGAGTTTGGTTTCAAAACTGGCATGGACTTTTCGCTTCCACTCCATCGACGCCAGGTATTCTTCACGGTCAACGAATGGCGCCGTAACCAGGCGATCAGGTAGACCAAAGAGCGATTTCTCTTTCCGGACACCGAAATGCTCGAGGTAGATGCCGCACTCGGTCAGGCGAAAATCTGGAGTATATCCTCGCCGACCCGAATCTGGCAGGCGGTGTTCGTACTGCGGCTCATACTCATATTCGATGCCGTTTCGATACAACCAGTTAGCGATCAGGAATTCTTCGTAGCTGCGAACCTTTTCGCCTTGAAGCGTGCGAAGATTGAGGCTTTCGACATGGGTATACCAAGCGTGCTTGGTCTCGTAGTCCCATTCGCTGCCGCATTCGATGCGGAACTGAGTGAACCAATCGACAATCACATTCGCGATCTTTTCGTCAGTCGCGATCAGATGCCGAAGAATCCGCCGGATCACGTCAAAATACCGTTTCTGGTCCCCGGCATGCGAAGCAAGAGGTGGTTTAGTGCCCTCTACGTCGCCGATAATATGGTAGGCCAACGCGTGGAATGTCCACGCCCTGACCGGGACGTTACACGCTCGGCCTATTCGCGTGGCCATCTCATTTGCGGCCTCTTTCCCAAAAGCCAAAGGAAGAATTTCCCCCGGTTCACGGATACCCGATTTCAGCAGGTAAGCAGCCTTCGCGGTGATGACGCTTGTTTTGCCTGACCCCGCACCAGCGAGAACGAGGGTGGCGTCTTCTTCGCTGAGCACGGCGCGCCGCTGTTCGGCTGTGAGCGGCTGAGCCTCGACACCATCGAGAAAGCGCTTCCATCGGGCAAGTTCGCGCTCCAGGTGCGCCGCTATGGCGCCTTCCCTAGCAAGTTTGGGATCTTTCAAGAAATCATGGATACGCCCGCAAACCGCCTTGTCTTCAAACATCCCTTCTACGCGGACCATTTCTTGACTCAAAAAGCCTCGATATTTCGCGGCCTCCGAGAGAACCGGTGGCGTTACGCAGGCCGCGGGGTACCGAGAAGGTCTTTCAAGCCAGCTCAAAGCGGCAGCCAACTCGTTGAACTTTACGACATCCCACGCAGCCTCCGGCCTTTCGGCCTCGGTTGCCTGCGGGTTCAGACTGAACTTCGGGCTGGTGTTGACGGGCTGGTATGACGTAGTCGAAGACGGCCGCCGCGATGCGCCGAAGAGTTCTCCGACCAGTCCGAAAACGGCGGCGCCGATCAGCCACTCAATCATTACCTACACCGCCCATCGTCGCCTGTCGAAGCCCAGACTTGGCCATGCCAAGTGACCTTTGTGCGACCGAAAACTGTCGGCAAAGCGGCGAAGTAATTTGGAGGGCTTTTCGTTTCCATCGCGCAGGCGATGTCGAACTGTTGGCGGTCCGATTGGCATTCAGGCTTTAAAGAAGCATTTTACGCCTAGAAGCGGCGCCGCATTCTCTCCTAGATAGGATTTCTTGATCATATGACCGACCAAGGTGCAGCGGGCCATCTTTCCGAGTTTGCTTGCCATTCCAGACCGGCCGAGAGCTAAGCTGAAATCGTTAAGACCATCGGTGATCTGGTCGGCGGCAGATCCTTCGACAAGACGATTCATGCCCCCCCTGTAGAAATTAGGGGCTATTCCCGTGCGACGAATGAAAGCTTGCACATATCCGTCTTCGCTGGAGCTCGCGGCGTCCAGTTCATAGGCAATAACGTCCATCGTAGCACCATACTTGATGCTTACTGCGCTCACGAAACGGCACGCACAGACCATTAGAACCGGCGGTAGAAAGCCGGTTTCTACAGAGCCTGCGGCCAACGCGGCAAGGTTGTCCATCCCGAAACCAGCACGGTCGGCGCCCTCCAACATGTATAGCTGCTGCTCTGCCTTGGGGTGACCTATGGCCGCCGCCTTGTAGAAATTGTCCGCAGCGGCATCTAGGTCGAATGTGCGCAGGTAGCCGCCTCCGTGCAGAAGAAACAGATTGTAATACGCTGACCCGTGCTCACCTTCGGCTGCTAGGTTAAAGTGATCATAGGCGCCTTGATAGTCTTTGGCGCTCACTGCCATGACGCCTGATCTGTAAGCGTCCTCTGCCCGGGTATCTGAGCTTTTGAAGAATTGCTTTCCGAAAAGTGCCATCCCGATGGTATCCCAGAAAGTGAGTGAGGATACAACCCTTCTCGCCTAGCTAGAAGCGCAAAGTTTTGAAAGTCAACGAGGTGCCCGCGGGCGGCAAACGAGCCAGGCCAGGCATGAACTACATGCTCGGCGTGGGCATATTCCTGCGCCTAGCGCAATGTCAGCAGCGCCGCGCGCAACAGGGGGCGAATGTGCGAGGTCGGGGTGGCCATCGGGAAGGGTGCGGAAGTTGATCATGGCGTGATGCTGCCACAGTGTTTTGGGCGAGGCCAGAACGCAAAAGTCCCCCTGAGTTTTCAGGGGGACTTGCAAAACGTTGACTTGGCGTTGACTCGTTTTTGCGCGGGCCGTACACAAGTGTTTTTGTCGGATTCTAACCATTTGGAAAGGTTAGAGAATTTGGTTGCGGGAGTAGGATTTGAACCTACGACCTTCAGGTTATGAGCCTGACGAGCTACCGGACTGCTCCATCCCGCGACGCTTTGGTATGGC
>NZ_JBRJGR010000027.1:0-41317 GCF_053628595.1 Roseovarius sp. MBR-154 | reverse complement strand
GCCATGCGCAACCTCCATCTGCTCAAGCAGATCCTATCGCAGGCGCCGCAGGCGTCAGGAACACTTCAATTCAATGGGGCGTGGCCGCCGCTTACGGTTCATTTCGACGCGTCATCGTAAATCGGGTCATCAATCACTATATAGGTACTACTGGTGCCAAGCATCCCGGTCCGGCATGGACGAGGAGTTGGCACTGGCCAATCAAAGGATCGATGACATGTCCTTCAAGGACCTGACAGCCAAGGCTGCGGCCGCAATGAAGCCGAAGCCTGCGGAGACCGCGAAGCCTCCTGCAAACGAGAACGAGCCCAAGGCCGCCGACACCGAAGCACCAGCGAAATCCTAGACCTCTTGAGGCGTACACAGGCTACGCGCCCCATTCTCGAAGGGGGCGCGGACCACTCGCAGCAACAAGGTAGTGCATCACGCCAATGGACGATCTGACCAGCAAGACCGTTGCAGTTCTTTCCCGGCCGTTCACCGTTCCGGGTTTTGCCGAAACGCTCCCCGCGGGAGAGTACGAAATTGAAACGGAATTGGTTTCCCCCCCTGATCTACAGGACCCCGAAGCATCGAAAGCCTCCGTGCTGCTGAAGCTTCATCCCCGGATTTCGCATCCCGGACTTGCGAGGACTCTGACTGTTTCCCTTGCCGACCTGGACCATGCGCGGGCAAGGGACAAGCTGACGGGCAGGGCATTGTCGGACTTCTGCTTGGAGGAAATGCTGGCTGATCCGATGGTACGTCTCGTGATGGAGGCCGACGGTGTCTCCGCGGCGCATCTGCGGCATCTCTACTCGGGGCGCAGTACGCCTGATCCCTATCTGAATGTGTCGGCGCCGACGACGACCACTCAACGGACGCGGGACGATGTGTCAATCCGGGCCGCCGAAAACGAAGGCATGCCTTCACAACCGGAAACACTATCGCGATCGCACATCCGCCATGTGGCGGGACAAACGTGATGGCGCACAAGGCTATCCCCGAAGGTGCAGCGCCGGACATCTCGACTGCGAGGGCCTTGGGCGACGTAGCGCAAGAACGGCGATGCCTGCGATGCAGCGCGTTGTTTTGGAGCGAAGGTTTCGGAGAGCGTATATGCCGCCGTTGCAAGGGGTTGAATGCCTGGCGAAGCGCCGTGCCCTTCAGCCCGAACGCATCGCGCCGCCGCTGATCCGCATTGGCGCGCATGCTGTATTCCTCGAACCACACTGGACCCCCATTTTGGGCCGCCTCGACATCGTTCACACCACAACCTATCGATACCGTCAGCCGGTCTCTCTCGGACCGCACAGGTTGATTCTGCGTCCGCACGAAACGCGGGACTTGCGTCTTTTCTTGAGCAATTATGCCGCAACAAGCCAGCGCGCGCGAAGCTGCTGATGCTCCTCGAATTGTCACTCCCTTCGCATCGTGGGTTGCGCGAGGTCTCCGGCCGGGGCTGCCGGTAGCTTGATGGAGGCCTCAAAACCGGAAGACGCGCCCGGACGCGGAGATGCCAAGCTGAGCGGACTACCGATCCGTTTTGCGATGGCGGCGACGATGGCGAGGCCCAGTCCGCTGCCTTCGGTGCTTGCACTTGCGCGCTCAAAACGGGCGGTGAGGCGGTCAAGGGTGTCGCGGGAGAGAACAGGACCATCATTCGCGATGACAAGCCGCCCCTCCGCCGTCAGCGTCATGTCAACCGGAGCATTTTCATCGCCGTGGCGAAGCGCGTTTTCCAGAAGGTTCCGGCAGACGATGGCGAAGGCGTCGGGGTCGATGTCCGACATGACGGCCGTTTCCGGCAGTGTCAGCACGATGCGGCCCGGCGTGCCCGCGCGTCCAATATCGTCCACCACGATCCGCACGACCGAGCGAAGATCCGCGTTTTGGTCCACCCGCAGGCGTCCGCCTTCGGCCCGCGCAAGTTGCATGAGCCGTTCGGAAAGCCGCGTTAGCCGCTTTAGGGACGCCTCGATATCGGCTGCCCGGGCGTCAGTGGCCGGGTCGCTCGTCTCCGAGCGGAGCCGCTGCGCCTGCGCAATGGCACCCGCGAGCGGCGTTCGAAGCTCGTGCGCGGCATTCGCAGCAAAGCTGCGCTCGGCCTCGAATGCATCGCGCAACCTGGCCAGCAGGCTATTCAGCGTGTTGGCCAGTGGGTCAATCTCAGTCGGCAGGTCGTCCGCGGGGACCTCGGACAGGTCACGGGCACCGCGCGCCTCGAGCCGCGTGCGAAACCGGTGTAGAGGAGCGAGGCTGAAGCGGACTGCCAAGACGATCGCCGCCAACGCGACGGGAAGCACGATCAGCAGGGGCAGGCCAAGGCCCATCTGGATTTCCCGCGCAACCAAAGCGCGATGCGCCAGTGGTTCGGCAACGGTGATGCGGATCGTTCCTTGCAGCGCGGCGTCGCTATAGAGGCGATGGGTGGCGGTCTCACGAAACCCCGGATCGTAAGGCGGGAACACCCCAGGGTCGGCGGCATGGGATTGCAGGAGGATGCGCCCTTCGGCGTCGCGAACGAGGTAGGTGAAGAACTCGTCATGCTCTCGGATCTGCGCGATCCGCTGCGTCGCCCCCTGGTCCTCACGTCCGACGATGTCGGTCACGGCCAGCGGCAAGATGCGCTCTGCCGTCTCGCGCAGGGCACTGTCGAAGACCTCGTCCATCTCGCCCCGAACGATCACCGCCGTGACCGCTGCGGCCATGAGCCACAGCACCGTCAGCACGAGGCCGAGCGACAGACCCAGTCGCGCCTGAAGGCTGGCGGGCCGCCTCATGGACTGCCCAGGCGGTAGCCCATGCCGCGCTCGGTCTCGATGATCTGCGCGCCCAGCTTTTTTCTCAGGCGGCTGACATGGACCTCGATGGTGTTGCTCTCCACTTCCGAGTTGAAAGCGTAGAGCTTTTCCTCCAGCTGCGCCTTGGACAGCAGCTGACCTGGGCGCGACAGGAATGCCTCGAAGAGCGCCCATTCACGCGCCGTCAGCTGCACCAGCTTGCCGCCCTTGTGGATACTGCGCGCGGCGAGGTCGATGTCCAGCAGCCCGTGGCTGACGATGGGGTTCGGGTTGCCGCTGTAGCGCCGCGCGACCGAGCCGATCCGGGCCGAGAGTTCCGCCAGGTCGAAGGGTTTGACGAGGTAATCGTCGGCGCCCGCGTTCAAGCCCTCAATCCGGTCCGAGATCTGGTCGAGTGCGGTCAGGATGATGACCGGCGTCACATCGCCCCGCGCCCGCAAGGACTTTAGAAACCCGATACCGCGCCCGTCCGGTAGCATGAGATCGAGCAGGATCAGGTCGTAGGAGGTTGCGCTGAGCGCATCGCCCGCCGCATCAAGACGCAAGACCCAGTCCACCGACTGGCCGTCGGCGGCGATCTGGTCTCGTACGGCGGCACCGAGCGTGGTGTCGTCCTCTATCAGCAGGATGCGCATGGTCGTTTCCTCTTCGGCCATTCTTCAGTCATCGGCCTGGCTTACGCAATGCTGACCGGTTCGGGGCAATCGCTTCAGGTTCGCGTCAGGTTTGCAGGTTGCCCCTCCAGATGCCCGAATTCGGAACACCACGGCTTATCCGTCGGGTGAATAACGTTTGTCACTGATTGAAATCAACGAACTGCGCGCCGCACAAGAATATACTCATTTTGCCGGTTTGATTTGCAATCTCCGGAGAAACAAAAGGAACAAAAGATGAACAAACTTGTCTTGCCGGTTGCCTCGGCGCTTTTTCTCGGAGGGTTGCTCGTCAGTTGGGTCACCCACGGGACAGGCGTCGTGGTTAATGACCCGGAACGCAATATCAGCATCCCCGAAACGCTGACCGTGCCCTTGCAGGTGCAGGCGGCCTATAACGACGAAACGATGTTCTTCCGCTACCGCTGGCCGTCGGACCGGCCCGGCATCTTCCATGACGTTCTGGTCTATCAGGACGGCGAGTGGCAGCACCGCGGCAACGCCGTGCCGGGATCGAACGCCGATGGCCTGCACGAAGATCGTGTTGCCATGATGCTCGATGACGGATCGGTGCCGGAATTCGGTCGGTATGGCGGATATATCACGATCGGGGCCGGTCTGGCCGGCTTGACCGATGAGGCCCCCGAGGAAGTCACGAAGTACCTGCCCGCCACGCGCAACAGGCTGGGTGCGTGGGACGATACGGCACCCGAGGATGTGCAGGCGCGACTGCGCAAGGCCGGATATTTCCTCGACCTTTGGCATTGGCGCGGGGGGCGGTCGAATGCGGTTGGCTTTGCCGATGACCAGAATGTTGGCGCGGGACGCGACGGCGATGACGGAACGTCGACCTATTCGACCAACTGGGACAAGGAGACGTCGCAGCCGAAGGTGATGTTCGATCCGCAGGCGGCAGGCTATGCCGTGCTGCGTTGGGAGGACATCATGGCTGGTCTGGTCACGCAGGATCAGGCCTATGCCCTGACACCCGAGGTTTCGGTTCCGTTCGATCCGGATCGCGTCTGGCAGAATGGCGATGTGATCCCGCGCCGTACCCTGCGTCGGCCTGATGGATCGCGCGCCGACATTACCGCCCCTGGCAAGGGGCATTGGGCAGATGGGTATTGGGATGTCACGCTCGCTCGCGCGCTGGATACGGGCGCACCGCAGGACGACAAGATCCTGCATGATCTGGGGGTTTATGACGTTGCTTTCGCGATCCACCGCAACGCGACAGGTGGGCGTTGGCACTATGTCTCGCTGCCGCAAAGCCTGGGCCTTGGCCGCCAGGCCGACATCACGGCCGAGCAGTTCACCGGTCGCCAACCGCAATGGGGCGACGCCTGGACCGATATCACGCTGTTCTACCCGGGACAGGTGACCTGGCCCTTGCTCAACTCGGAGGCCCATGCCGGGGCAGAGAAGATCGCTGAGGGCGTGCCGGTTCGGTTCCGCCATACCCCGGAGCAGTTGACCAATTACGGCATCGAGGTCGAATTCACCGATCAGATCCGGCGGCAATGGCTGCTGACCATTCTGGCCGGTGTCGTCCTGATCGCGGGCTTTGGTATCGCACTGAACCGCTCCATCTCTGCCACGAAAGGAGCCTGAAAATGGCCGCTTATCACGTTGTTCTCGTTCACTTCCCAACGGCCCTTTGGCTGGCCTCGGCCTTGCTGATCTTTCTGCGGGTCATCAATAACGGTCCGGTAGGTCACGCGGCGGACCGCGCCTTGCCGGTGTTTCTGGTGCTCGGCGTCCTGTTCGGCGCAGTGACCTTTGTGGTCGGGCTGATGGTCTGGGATTGGCAGGCGCTGTCGTCCAGTCCGATGGGCCGTAACCACATGCTGACGGCAAGCTGGTCGCTGGCCTATTTCACGCTGCTGGCGATCACCCGCCTGCTGCAGGGCGATGCGCTGTGGCATGGGTTCCCCAGGCTTGTGATGCTTGTCCTGTCTGGTGTGGGCGTCGTTCTGGTCGGGGTTACCGGCACACTCGGGGGGCATCTGATCGGGGTCTATACCGAGGTCGGGCAAGTCCTGCGCCTGCTCGGGTGGGAAATCTATACCACCTATTATGTGCCCAACCTCACGGTCGGCGTGCTGATCGGGCTTGGTATCGTCATGGCGCTGCTTGGCGTGATGGTCGGGCGCAAGGCGCCGGCCTGATCCGGGCCACGGGGCGGCCTTGCGAGGTGGCCCCGTTTCCGAACCGAGGCTGAAGGCAATCTGACGCGGAAAGCCATATGCCTTCAGCCTGCCGTCAGCTTCGCCGCGCATATCTTGCCCCAAGAGGGATGCCGTTAGGAGTGTGACCCATGAAGACAACATTGACAATTCTTGGCGTTCTCGCGGTCTTTCCGGCCGGGGCCGCGCTGGCGGATGACGACTGTTTCGTGCCGATGGCCGATTGGCAACCGCGCGACGCCGTGGCGCGACTGGCCGAGGCGAATGGCTGGACCATGCGCCGGATCAAGATCGACGACGGCTGCTACGAGATCGACGGCCGCGACGCCGAGGGGCGCCGGATCGAGGTGACGGTGCATCCCGCGACGCTGGAGGTCATCGAGTTCGAATACGAGGACGAGGACGAGGACGACGATGATCGCCGCCGCCGCGATCGCGAGAGAGAGAAAGATGACTGATCTGGCGCAGGTCGCAAAGAATGTCAGCTTGGGGCCAGTTCGGGCGTCCAATTTCTTGACGACAGCTGTTGGCAACGGTCTGACTCTGTCTGGCCCTGTGCTGGTCGCCCTGCTGTGCGGTCTTGCGGGGCTGCTCGGCTTCACGACGTATGCCGCCTACGGTTTGGAGGCAGCCATCGGGGTTGCGGTCGGGGCCGCAGCGGTGGTCGCCATGAGCCAGACCCTGATCCTTGCCGCAAGACCGCGTCTGCTGGAGCCGCTGTTCGGTGGGCTCGACCGCATGTACCGAGTCCACAAGTGGCTGGGTATCTCCGCGATGGTCCTGATGATCCTGCACCAGCAGATCGAGCCGGATTTCGAGCGGACGGTGCGCGAGACCGGGTTGGGGGAGCTGGCCGAGGAGGCAGGGGAGTTCGCCTTCAATGCGCTGCTCGTGCTGATCGCGATCAGCTGGTTCCGGCGACTGCCATTCATCCCACTGGAGATTCCCTATCAACTATGGCGGTTCAGCCATCGGTTCATGGGCGTCCTTTTTGCCATCATCGTGTTCCATCAGTTTTTCGTGGACCTGCCGACCGGGGTCGATCCGTCGCTGTCGGTGATGCTGAACACCTTCGGGCTTGGTGGAGTGATTGCCTGGGTCTACACCGAGTTCTTCGCACCGCGCCTGCGGCGCAGGGAGTACACGGTCAGCGACATCAGCCGACATGGCGACACCGCTGCGTTGACGCTCAGCCCTAAAGGGCGGGCGATGCGCTGGCGGCCCGGGCAGTTCGCCTTCTTTCGCGCGCCGGAAGCGGGCCTTTCCGAACCGCACCCGTTCACGATCGCCAGCGCCCCACGCTCTGACGGCGCAATGACCCTGTCCATCAAGGGGCTGGGAGGCTGGACCCGGCGCTTGCCTGACGCCCTTCGGACCGGAATGAGCGTGCAGGTCGAGGGGCCCTATGGCCGGTTCGACTTCCGCAAGAGTGGCGCGCGCCAGATCTGGCTGGCGGGGGGCATTGGCATCACGCCGTTCCTTGCATGGGCGGAAAGCCTGACCGAGGCGGAGCAGCGAAACATTCACCTCGTTCATTGTGTCCGCACTCCCGAAGAGGCGCTCGGGGTGGAGATCCTTCAAGCAGCGGCGGCGCGAAACCCGCGGTTCAGCTTTCAGGTGGTCGCAACCGCACGTGACGGACGCCTGACGGCCGAGCGTCTGACCGGTATGGCGCCCTTCGCGGTCCGGGATGCCGATCTGTGGTTCTGTGGCCCTGAGGGCCTGAAGAACGGGATACTGAAGGGTTTGAAGTCGCTGGAGCAGACGCCGCGACGGGTCCGCTTCGAACATTTCGAGTTCGCGTGACGCGCTGAAGATCGGATCTGCACGCGCACCATGTGGTGCCAGTGCCAAGTTTTCCGCCCCGCCAGGTCGGCGGGGCATTTTTCTTCCTGACGGCAAGCTGAAGCAGGAATCGCGAAGGCGTCAGGAAGGCCTCAGGTCGGGTCTGCATATCGGTCTCGTCAAACGAAAAAGGACACCCTCCGATGCGAAAGACCCTTACCATTCTTGTCGCCTCCACCGCGCTGACCGCCGTGGTTGGCACCACCGCCTGGAGTGCGATGCACGCCCCCGCCGACGGGAGCCCTCGGCCCTTCGCGGCGATCTGGCAGGATGCGACGCAGTCATTGCCTCTCATCCTCGCCAGTGGTGACGATGACGACGACGATGATGATGATGAATACCGCGGTTCACGGCGTGATCACGACGACGATGACGACGATGACGATGATGACTGCGACGACGAAGACGATGATGACGACTGCCGCGGCGGCGCTCGTAATCCAGCGCCCGCCGGCACTATCCCCCCACCGCAGAACGGGCTTTTCGGAAATGGCGCCCCACCGCAGGTCAAGGTGAACTGAGCCACTTCGACGCACCGCATAAACAAGGACAAACCCGATGAAATCGCTTCTTGCAACACTCGCGCTGACCACGGCGCTGACCCTTCCCGGCCTCGCCATGGCGCGCCCGGTGACGCTGACCACGACTCTCAACAGCTACGGTGGCGATGGAGCCTATCTCGCGCTCTACGTCACCGATGCCTCCGGCGCCTACATGGGCAGCCTCTGGATGGCCGGAACAAAGTCGAAGTACTACGAGCACCTGACTGACTGGTACCGCGCAACCGGCGGCGACACGGGCGAGGTCAACGGCATCACCGGGGCCAGCGTGGGCGCGGGGCGGACTCTTGAGATCACGCTCGATCTCGCCGATGCGCTGTTCGACGCGGGCTACACCCTGCACATCGACGCCGCCGTCGAGGACATGCGCGACAGCCCCAACGAGGTCGCGGTGCCGCTGACGACGACCGGCGCGGGCACGCCGGTGGCCGGGCGTCGCTATATCGCCAGCTTCGCCTACGACATGTGAGGGAACAGGTCATGATCCGCGCATTCCACCGCTGGCCGGGTCTTCTGGCCCTCGCGCTTCTGACCGTCCTGACGCTCAGCGGCGCGGCACTGTCCGTCTTTCCGGCGGCCGAGCGTCTGACTGCGCCGCAAGCAGCGACGAGCCTGACTGTCGGAACGCTGGCGACGCGCATTCAGGCGGCTTATCCGGGCGTCGAGCAGATCCGTCGGGCGCCCTCGGGGCGGATTATCGCCTATTGGTTCGATCAGGGCACGCCCGGCGCCGCCGTGATCGACCCTGCGACCGGACAGGGCGTGGCCACCGCCGACCCGAACCAGACGCAACGCTGGCTGACCAACCTGCACCGGTCGCTGTTTTTGGGGGATGGCGGGCGAATTGCCTCTGCTGTCGGTGCTGTGGCGATGCTGATCCTTTCGCTCAGCGGCATGATGCTGGTTGCGCGGCGCGCGGGCGGTTGGCGGCACTGGTTCGCACGTTTGCGCGGGCCACTTGCCGGACGGCTGCACGTAGAAATCGCGCGGATCGCAGTCACGGGGCTTGTCCTGTCCTCCACTACCGCATTGTGGATGACGGCCTCCACCTTCGATCTGCTGCCCGATGGCGGCGCCCCACCGGCCGTCCCGGCCGAGGTGAGCGGCGAGACCGGCGTGGCGCTTGGCGATCTTGCGATGCTCGGCGACACGCCGGTGGCAGATCTGCGCGAGCTGAGCTTCCCCTATCCCGACGACGCCACGGACGTCTTCACCCTGAAGACCGACCGAGGCTCCGGCTATCTTGATCAGGGCACCGGCGCGCTGCTGAGCTGGGCCGACCTGACCGGGTGGGAGCGCGTTTCGGAAACCATCTACATGCTGCATACCGGACAGGGCGCCGCGCCGCTGGGGCTAATACTCGGTATCATGGCGCTTGGTGTGCCCATGATGGGCGTCACCGGCGTGCTGATCTGGCTGGCCGGGTGGCGTGGGCGACCGCGCATCCGCAGCAACCGGCCCGCATCCCGCGCCGACACCATTCTGCTTGTGGGCAGCGAGGGCGGCAGCACCTGGGGCTTTACAGCCACGCTTCACGCCGCGCTGACCGAGGCGGAGCACAGCGTGCACGCAGCCCCCATGTCGGCCTTCGCGCCACAGCGCTACGCACATGCAGACCGGATCGTCGTGCTGGCCGCAACTTACGGCGACGGCGATGCCCCGAGCTCGGCCAAGGGCTTTCTGGAGCGATTGCAGGCACTGGACACTGCGCCCAACATACCGCTGGCCGTTCTGGGGTTCGGCGACCGCAGTTTCCCAGCCTATTGCGCTTTTGCCCGGAACGTCTCGGACGCGGCAAAGGCGAAGAACTGGCCCGAACTCATGGCCCTTGACACGGTCGACCGCCAGTCGCCCCAGGATTTCGCGCGCTGGGGGCGGCCGCTCGGGCAGGCCCTGGGGATCGACCTGGAACTGGCCCACACGCCGGTTCTGCCCACGACCGAGACGCTGACACTGGTCTCGCGCCGCGACTACGGCGCGGACGTGCAGGCACCAAGCGCGATCCTGCGCTTCGCCCTGCCGCGCACGACATGGTGGCAGCGGCTGACCGGGGCGGGCTTCGCACGCTTCAACGCCGGCGACCTGATCGGCATTGTCCCCGACGGATCGCCCGTGCCGCGGCTCTATTCGCTGGCCTCCGCGCGCCGCGACGGGTTCGTCGAGATCGTGGTGAAGAAGCATCCCGGTGGCCTGAGTTCCGGCCAGCTTACGGCGCTGGAGCCGGGCGGCACGGTCCGCGCATTCCTGCGCCGCAATCCCGGCTTCCAGCCCGGCCGGGGGCGAACGCCGCTGATCCTGATCGGTGCGGGCACCGGCATCGGACCGCTGGCTGGCTTCGTGCGCGGCAATGCGCGGCGGCGGCCCATCCACCTATTCTTCGGGATGCGCCACCCCGATAGCGATTTCTTCTATGATGAGGAGATGCCCGGCTGGCAGGATGCGGGCCGCCTTGCCCGGCTCGTCACGGCGGCCTCGCGCGAGCGGCAGCCCCGCTACGTGCAGGACGTGCTGCGCAACGATGCGCCAGAGGTCGCCCGGCTCATCCGTGACGGCGCGCGCGTGATGGTCTGCGGCGGGCGCGACATGGCGGCAGGCGTGGCCGACGCGATGGCAGAGATCCTTGCGCCCGCCGGACTGACGCCCGCAACGCTGAAAGCGGAGGGACGTTATGTCGAAGATGTCTACTGACGTGGTGCGCCATGCCCTGAATGGCCCGACCATGGGCACGTGCTGGTCGGCGCTGTTCTTCGCGGGGCCGGGCTTTGATCCGGCGACCGTCCGAGCCGCGCTGCAGGCGGCCGTCGACGAAGTCGACGCGCAGATGTCCACCTGGAAGCCCGACAGCGACCTCATGCGCCTCAACATGGCGCCCGTGGGCGCATGGGTGCAGGTGCCGGATCGGCTGCGGGAGGTTCTCGCGCGCGGGCTCGAGATCGGGCGCGCCTCGGACGGCGCCTTCGATATCGGCATGGGCGATGCGGTGACGGCCTGGGGTTTCGGGCCAGAGGCCGCCGCGCCCGACCGTATCCGCGCCGCTATTTCCGCGGACCGCGTGCCCGCGCACGCGGCGCTCGAGATCGGCGACCATCATGTCCGCAAATCCGCGCCCATCGCGCTTGATCTGAACGGTATCGCCAAGGGCTACGGGGTCGATCGGCTGGCCGAGACCCTTCGAACCCACGCGATCACGGATGCCCTCGTGGGGATCGATGGCGAGATGCGCGCGCTGGGCCTGCGGCCCGACGGGCAGGCCTGGACCATCGCGGTAGAGGCCCCGGACCCCGAGCGCCGCGCACCCCATTCCATCCTCGCCTTGCAGGACGCCGCCGTGGCGACCTCGGGCGATTACCGCCACTGGGTCGAGGTGCAGGGCCGCCGCCTGTCGCACACCATGGACCCGGACCGTGGCGGGCCGCTGGCACACTCACCTGCCTCGGTCACGGTCGTGGCCGAAACCTGCATGGCTGCGGATGCATGGGCGACGGCGCTGATGGTCAGAGGACGCTTGGTAGGCGCGACATTGGCGCGTACACTTGGTCTGAACGCCCTATTCATCGACCGCGACGGTGATCGTCTTCGCGAAACGCGCGTGGGACGGCTGTTCGAGAGCCGTCCGGACCACGGGCGCGTGATGTGACACCGGGGATATGCACAAGATGACGGCTTTGTTTGAGGATCGCCTGAACGTCGCCCTGCTGGGCATGGCGCTTCTTGGTCTGGTGTCCGGCGGCGTCCTTTGGCTTTCAGGGCAGCCGGACCTTGCCGAAATTGCCTGGGCGGCAGGCGTCATCCCTGTGCTCGCAGCCCTCTGCATTGAGATCGTCCGAAGTCTGTGGAAAGGCGAGGTCGGGCTCGACATCGTGGCGGCTCTGTCGATGTCGGCTGCTCTGTTCTTCGGGGAAACGCTGGCGGCGGCGGTGGTCGCGCTGATGTATTCGGGCGGCACCTTCCTCGAGAGCTTCGCGCAAGGTCGCGCCCGGCGCGAGATGAGCGATCTTCTGTCCCGCGTGCCCCGGACGGCCACGCGCCACCGGGACGGCGCGCTCGATGAGGTGCCTCTGGAGGATATCGAACCGGACGACCTGCTGCTGATCCGGCAGGGTGACGTGGCGCCGGTGGATGGAACCGTCAAAAGCGAGCGCGCCATGCTCGACCAATCGGCGCTGACGGGCGAGTCGATGCCCGTCCGGTTGTCCCGCGGGCAGGACGTGATGAGCGGCTCGACAAACGCGGGCGAAGCCTTCGATCTTCGAGTAACGCGGCGGGCCTCCGACAGCACCTATGCCGGGATCGTCCGGCTGGTGGAAGCCGCGCAGAAGTCCAAGGCGCCGATGGCCCGGATGGCCGACCGCTATTCGCTGGCATTTCTCACCGTGACGGTCGTGCTGGCGACCTCCGCGTGGTGGTTCACGGGCGATCCGATCCGCGCGGTCGCGGTGCTGGTGGTCGCGACCCCCTGCCCGCTGATCCTCGCCGTGCCGGTGGCGCTGGTGGCCGGACTGTCGCGGGCGGCGCATTTCGGGGTGCTGATCAAGGGCGCGAAACCGCTCGAGGCGCTGGCCCGAATTACCACGCTGATCCTCGACAAGACCGGCACGTTGACGGAGGGGCGCCCGCAGATCGTGTCGATCGACACGCAGGGTGACCTCTCCGAAGACGAGGTCCTGTATTTCGCCGCGGCGCTCGATCAGGCATCGAAACACCCGATAGCACAGGCGATCGTCGCGGCGGCGCGGTTGCGCGGCATCGCCTTGCCGGTCCCCGAAGACGTGGTCGAGACGCCGGGCGAAGGCGTTGCGGGAACCGTCGACGGCCGGCGCGTCGTCGTGGGAGGTGCAGGATTCGTCGCCGCTCAGGCCGGCGTTGCCGACCCGGAAGTCGCGGTCGTCGAGGCGGGATCGGTGGTCGTGTCGCTTGCCGTGGACAAACAGCTGATTGGCCATCTCGTGATGGCCGATGCGCTGCGCGGCGGCACGGCCGACCTGCTGGCCGGACTGCGCAGGTTGGGCCTTGCCCGCATCCTGCTGGCGACAGGAGATCGCCGCGCCGTTGCCGAAGCCGTGACCGAGGGGCTGGGGCTCGACGCCGTCCGGGCCGAGCTGACCCCCGACCAGAAGGTGCTGCTGGTCCTGACCGAGCGCAAGAACGGCCCGGTCATGATGGTGGGCGACGGTGTCAACGACGCGCCCGCGCTGGCTGCCGCCGACATCGGTGTCGCGATGGGCGCGCGTGGGGCGGCGGCTTCGGCCGAAGCGGCGGATGTCGTGCTGCTGGTCGATCACCTCGATCGCCTTCTTCCGGGGATCGAGATCGCGCAACGGTCCCGCCGCATCGCCCTCGAGAGCGTCGCTGCCGGGATTGGTCTCTCGGTCTTGGGCATGATCGCTGCGGCCTTCGGCTACCTGTCCCCGGTGCAGGGCGCGCTCCTGCAGGAGGTGATCGACGTCGCCGTGATCCTGAACGCATTGCGCGCCCTCCGGATTGCGCCGCACGAAGCAGCAACACAGAAACCGCAGGCTGTCTCCAACGGGCAGGCCGACATCCCCGAAGGAGCAACGCCGTGAGCCGCCTTTCGCATTTAGAAGTCCACATGGTTCATCGCATCGGCTGGCTCCGCGCCGCTGTTCTTGGTGCCAATGACGGTCTCGTGTCGACCGCAAGCCTCGTCGTCGGCGTGGCCGTGGCCGGGTCCGGAAAGCCAGAAGTGCTGATCGCTGGTCTCGCAGGGCTCGTGGCCGGTGCGATGTCGATGGCTGCAGGCGAGTACGTGTCGGTCAGTTCCCAGACCGACGCTGAGCAAGCCGACCTTGCGCGCGAGATGCGCGAACTCAAGGAAACGCCCGAGGCCGAGCTTGAGGAACTAACGCTGATCTATGTCGATCGCGGTCTTGACCGCGACCTGGCCGAGAAGGTCGCGGTTCAGCTGACCGAGCGCGATGGTCTCGGATCGCATGCGCGCGATGAACTCGGCATCTCCGAGACCGTGACGGCCCGCCCGATCCAGGCGGCGCTGATTTCCGCGCTCACCTTCGCCGTCGGCGCGGTGGTTCCGCTGATCGTGGTGCTGCTCGTGCCAGAGGCGCAGATCGCTGTTCTGGTGGCGGTATCGACGATCGTTGGTCTCGCTGCTCTTGGCGGCCTGGGGGCATCCGCTGGCGGCGCAGGACTCGTTCGTGGGGCCGCCAGGGTCACGCTCTGGGGTGCCCTCGCGATGGCCGCGACAGCGGCAGTCGGCACAATCTTTGGTGTGACTGTCGGGTAGGGAATGATGGCAGCAGAGGGTGGAGAAGTTGGATATCAGGGTCACCCCTCCCCGGGGGGCGGTCACTCCTTTCGGCAATCGCGTCGGTCTTGAATTTAACCTACGAAGCGATTTGGATGCGCCGCCAAGGGTTTATGGCGTCCAGTGTGCGTTTTTGTTTGCAAGCGCCTCCTAAAGTCCGCAAACGGGTTGAAGCAGGCCTTCATGGCCGTTGCTCGAACGGTAGGCTTTTCCGCAAACTGTGAGTTAGAGGGCACCGACATCATGCATCTGTAGTGAAAGTCTGGTCTGGTGAAGCTGAAGCGCAGCAATTGACGACATCGGCCATGGCCGGGGATTGGGCCGTTCGTGCCTGATTTGACCCGCCGACTCGAGCGGGCGGATGGACATTATCTGCGGCGAGCCTGAATGTCTGGTTCAATTCCCTACGATGCAATGACTCGTTCGTATCGAACTTCGGCAGAGTCTGGTGCGAGGAATCACGGAAATGGACAAGCGCCCTTGTTTCACTATGACAGGGAAGCTGTCAAAATTTCGAGAATTGATCTGGGTCATCGTCCTATAGATGCCCGAGCGGTAGCGCGGACCAACACATCTGACTGAGTGGCCAAAATGAAAATCGTCTTCGCGATTCCGATCGTCCTTGCGATCGTCTTTTTAGGGCTGGCCGTCATTGTTTTTTTGGACCGGCGCGCGGATCGCTCGGAGTGGGACCGGCTCGCAACGCTCCAGCCGGACGACCCGCCGGTCTTCGACGAACAGTTGGTGGCGGACCTTCCCGATCCTGCGCGCCGCTATTTCACCTATGTCATCCAGCCGGACACACCTCTCCTTCCGGTCGTCGAGATCGAGATGACGGGGCAATTCAGCCTCGAGACCAAGGACAACCCGCGCTACCAGCCGATGGAAGCGCGCCAGGTGCTCGCGGCTCCAGAAGGATTCGTCTGGGCTATGAAGACGACTGGCGGCATGCCCATCGCGGGGTCGGATTCCGGTCTCTGGACGCGGTTCCGGATCTTTGGCTCGATCCCGGTCGCCCGCTCTGGCGGCGATCCGGATCATGCCCGCTCTGCCTTTGGACGCTATGTGTCAGAGGCGTTGATCTGGTCGCCGGCGGCCATGTTGCCAGGTCCGAGTGTGTCTTGGGCAGAGGTGGACGATGACACCGCACGTGTCACGGTACGCCGCGGAGACATGAGCCAGGTGGTGGACGTGACTGTCGACGCACAAGGCCGACCGGAAGTCGTGTTATTCGAACGATGGACCAACGCGAACCCCGACAAGGCCTACCGCTTGCAGCCCTTCGGCGCGGTGGTCTCGGACTTCCGCGAGGTCGGGGGATATCGCCTGCCGTTCCACGTTGAGGCGGGCAACATGTTCGGGACGGACGACTACTTCCCGTTCTTTATGGCCGATATCACTGAGATCCGATTCCCGGACGGACAGCCATGACAGCTATGGTCCTCGGCATTCAAGTTTTGCTTCCGCTGGCACTGCTCGCATGGCTGTTGTTTCTGCCGACGGGAAGCCTCGTGGGGTTCGCGATTCAGTCGGCTGGAACGGGCGCAATGCTGTTTGCGCTGGCGCGCGTGGATCTATGGGTCGCTGTGCCTGTGCGTGGTTGTTTTCCGGGCTGCGGGAACGCGTCTTGATGACCGGCCTGTGCGACCTGAAGGGACTTGGGGATGGAAGGGGTTTGCGCTGGCGGTCCTGTTATGCGCTCTCGGGGGCTGGTACGGGGTACGGGCGCTGATGGGGCGCAGCTTGCCGACGGTAGAGGTCGTGGATCGCCAACCCCTTTGGCCTTGGCCGCTATCTCGTCGGAAACGGCGGGTCCAACGCTGTTGTGAACGCCCACCTGAAGACGCTGGATTCCAGCGTCGCGCGGTTCCGCCCCTGGCGAGGGCAATCCTATGCGCTCGATTTCTTCGGGACCGGACCGTGGGGGCTGCGCGCGCCCTGTGCGGGGACAGTTGTTGCCGCTGAGGGCAACATGCCGGACTTCGAAGTACCGGAACAGGACCCGGTCAATCGCCTTGGCAACCATGTCATCCTGCGTTGCGGCGAGATCGAGATCGTCTTTGCCCATATGCGCCATGGAGGCTTGAGCGTCGCATCCGGGGACATCGTCGTCGAGGGCGATCGATTGGGCGAGGTCGGCAATTCCGGAGCGAGCACAGAGCCGCATCTGCATATCCACGCGCAGCATCCCGCCGTCGAAGGGGCGCCGCCGATCTCGGGCGAGCCGCTGGCATTGCAGATCGAGGGTCGCTTTCTCGTCCGTGGCGACCGGCTCGGTGGGAGGTAAGGCAGCCTGCAGCGTTCACCGCCGATAAGCTCGCCGCCTGGACACGTGAGACCCGTACGTTGAACGCTTCCACTGGTTGGCGCGTGGCGTGCTGTCCATACGGGCTCTTCTGTCGCAGCAGGCACAGCTATGCGAGCTGCGACCGCAGAAAGCCAGCTGGGTGCTGAGGGTTCGATTTGGGCCGATCGCGACCAAGAATCTGTTGGGTTGCAAAGAATGGCATTCGCATGCTCACAAGGAGGTTTCGAAAGTCTTGTCATTCCGAAAGGTTAGGTCATCGGGTTCGTGCCCTCACCCGGATGATCCCCGGGCGGATATCGCGCGGCGCTGCGCGGAGGCACTGGGCCGCAGAGTGCGCGCACTCGAGGCGCTTCACCTTGCCGGTATTGTCGGCATACGGGGGGCCGCATGATGTGCGAAACGCAAACGGCGACGCTTGCCCAGGCGCGCGCCCTCACGCGCCGCGCCGCCCAATGGCTCGACCTGATTAACTTTCGCGCACATGCCGCGGCCGAGCCCTTCTCGCCGAGCATGTCCACGTATCACGACATGCTGGATCCGGCCGCCACTGATGCCGCGCGGCTCGCAGCCTGCCGTGGCATGCATCAGCAAGTGTGCCGCCGCATAGAGGCTGAACGCCTTGAAGGCGAAGCCACCTATGCGCGCCAGCGTCCGATAGACCCCTACGGACTGCGCTGGCGCATCCCGCGTGATGGCGCAACGCTGGAAACCATCGCCTGCCTGCTCTCAACTGCGATCGAGAGCTTTCAAGCCTGCCACGAGTAGTGAGGCAGATGACGGGGCCGGGGTCGCTACAGAGCGGCCCTGGCCTGAATATGTTACTGCCTCGTCTGATCTCTACTTGGCCTTACGAAGCCTCGAGTGCCGCACTCTAAGGACGCTCCCCATCGGCTTCGGGACTGTCCGGGGCCGCTGGCAACCAGATGAGGACCCACCATGAACCTTTACGTCATCCGACGCCCGATCGCTTGGACGAACCTTCAGAAGCTTGAGGCCGTCGGCGCGAAGTCGGCCAGGATCGGGAACGAGGAGAAATGCCCGACCAAGTGCGCCGGATTCGCACTTACGTTGTCAACGAGCCTGACGGACACATCGGCTCTATGCCAGCAACCGTCGCGCAATCACCTGTGCCTGGATCTCCGCCGCACCTTCGAAGATGTTGAGGATGCGCGCATCGCACAGGATCCGACTGATCGTGTATTCCAGCGCGAAGCCGTTGCCGCCATGGATCTGCAGGCCGTTATCCGCCGCTGCCCAGGCGACGCGTGCGCCCAAGAGCTTGGCCATCCCGGCTTCAAGGTCGCAGCGGCGGCCGTTGTCCTTTTCCCAGGCCGAGAAATAGGTCAGTTGTCGGGCCACCATGATCTCCACCGCCATCATCGCCAGCTTGCCGGAGACGCGCGGGAAGGCGATCAGCGGCTTGCCGAACTGCTTGCGATCCATCGCGTATTTCATCGCCACATCGAGCGCCGATTGCGCCACGCCAATGGCCCGCGCGGCGGTCTGGATGCGGGCGGATTCAAACGTCTCCATCAACTGCTTGAAGCCCTTGCCCTCTTCGCTGCCGAGCAGGTTCTCGCCCTTGACGTGGAAATTGTCGAAGCCAAGCTCGTATTCCTTCATGCCGCGATAGCCCAGCACCTCGATCTCACCGCCGGTCATGCCGGGGGTGGGGAAGGGGTGTTCATCGGTGCCCGGCTCCTTCTCGGCGAGGAACATCGACAGGCCCCGGTGATCGGTCGTGTCGGGCACCGTGCGCGCCAGAAGCGTCATCACATGGGTACGCGCGGCATGGGTGATCCAGGTCTTGTTGCCGGTCACTTTCCAGTCGCCATTCTCGTCACGCACCGCCCGGGTGCGCAGGGCGCCGAGGTCAGAGCCGGTGTTGGGTTCGGTGAAAACGGCCGTCGGCAATGTCTCGGCACTGGCCAGACGCGGCAGCCAATTTTCCTTCTGCTCCTGCGTGCCCCCGGCAAGGATCAACTCAGCGGCGATTTCCGAGCGGGTGCCAAGGCTGCCCACCCCGATGTAACCACGGCTGAGTTCCTCGGAGACCACGCACATCGACGCTTTCGACAGGCCAAGCCCGCCGAATTCCTCGGGGATGGTCAGGCCGAACACGCCCATTTCGGCCAATTCCTCGATGATCTCCATCGGGATCAGCTCATCCCTGAGGTGCCACTCATGGGCAAACGGTTCGACCTTTTCCACGGCAAAGCGGCGGAACTGTTCGCGGATCATCTCAAGCTCGTCATCAAGCCCGCTGCGCCCGACAGTGATCTCGGCGGTGCGTTCCTGCATCAACTCCACCAGCCGGGTACGCGCGGCCTGGCTGTTGCCACGCGCCATCAGAGTTTGCACCTCGGCACATTGGAAACCGCTGAGGGCATCCCAGCCAAGGCCCAAATCCTGCAGGCGCACCATCTCGCCCTGGTTCATCTGGATACCACCGGCGATCTGATGCAGGTATTCGCCAAATGCGATCTGGTGAATCATCTGCTCGACCTCGCCGAACTGGCCCTGCTCCTGCAGCCGGGTGGCCCAGTTCTGCATCTGGCGCAGGGATTCGACATAGGTGGCCAGCCAGGCGAGGCCATGCGCGGCCGTCTGATGCGTCTCGATCTCGTCCCCGGAGACCCGGCCATCGACGGTGACCAGGTTGGCCACGGAGGATCTTGCACGCTCCAGCACGGTCTCGACCGGGGCAATTGCCGCAGCGGTCAGCGCCAGCAGGTCGCTCAGAATTGTCGGCTGGGCCATCGGAATATCCTGTCCGTCATGAGCCATGAATCGCATCCTTTTCCTGATCTGGTGCCTTTTATCCATTATGCAGGTGCAGCGCAACTATTATGCCAATTGTCGCAGGTTTTTGATCTAAAGTTGCGTGTTGATTTTTTGCACTGCGGCGCTAAAGCCATGCTAACACACGGGTATGGATATGTTTTTCGATATCGGCCCGATCTGGGGCTGGAGCCTAGCCTTCCTCGTGGCGATTTGCGCGGGGTTGGTCAAGGGGGTGGTGGGGTTTGCCATGCCGACGGTTTTGATCGCGGGGCTGAGCACGATGATGCCGCCGGATCTGGCGTTGGCGGGGTTGATCCTGCCGACGCTGGCGACAAATCTGTGGCAGGCGTTGCGGCAGGGGGTGGGGGCGGCGCTGGCCTCGGTGGCGCGGTTCCGGGTGTTTTTGCTGGCGGGCGGGGCGGTGATGGTGCTGGCCGCACAGGCGGTGCCGCGCCTGCCGCCTGCGGCGATGTTCCTTTTTATCGGGCCGCTGATCACCGCCTATGCGCTGTCTACCCTCATGGGTCGGGGCCTGCGCCTGTCGCCCGAAGGGGGCGCGAAGGGCGAGGCGGGGATGGGCGCGCTGGCGGGGCTTTTCGGTGGATTATCAGGGATTTGGGGGCCGCCCACGGTGGCGATGCTGATGGCGCGCGGTACGGAAAAGCGCGAACAGATGCGCGTGCAGGGGGTGATCTACGGGCTGGGCGCGGTGCTGCTGCTGGTGTCGCATCTGGGCTCGGGCGTGCTGCGGGCGGAGACGCTGCCGCTGTCGCTCGGGCTGGTGCCGCCGGCGCTGTTGGGGATCGGGCTGGGGTTCTGGTTGCAGGACCGTTTCGATCAGGAGACGTTTCGCAAGGTCACGCTCTGGGTGCTGCTGATCGCGGGGGTCAACCTGATCCGGCGGGGGGTGATGCTGCTCTAGGTGAGGGTCTGAACCGGGGGGCGGTATCGCGTCGGTATTCTGTCGGTATTGCGTCGGTGCCGCGCGCCCGGCAGGGCAGACCCGGGGGGCTGGCCATGGGTTAACCCTTTCTGATCGCACCGGCCGGAGGCAGGGGCCGGACGGGCCGTTCATTCCTCGTCAGGATGCTGCGGGTGCGAGAGGGGAGGGACACCGCCTTGCGGTCGGTCGTCGGGATGCTTGACGTTCTCGGTGGTGCGGTGAGGTTGGGCGGGGAGCGGAGTTTTGCTGTGCCGTTCACGAAGGGCGGCAACCCGCAGAAAGTGGGGTTTGCAAAGTTGGGCCATTTTCCGACAGCGGCCACTCGTGTGGAGTGCAGCCAACAGCCGGTTCGATACCTATTCAGGCACTTGGTCAAAGCTAGGTGATAGCGGGATTCATGTGATCGAATTTAGATTGATGTAGCCCTTGCTTTTCGTAAACTGGGCTGCCACTCTCATCGGACAACTAACTGGAAAGATTTGGTGAAAAGCCCATGACAACAAAGCGTATAATTGCAACGGCTCTTGCCACTACTTGCATCGTTTCATTGCCTGCAACGAGCAGCTTCGCTCAGTCGTGCTATACCATGGGCAATTCTATTTATTGCAGTGATGGCTCCTCTGCCTATAGTATGGGAAATTCTGTCTATGGCAATGATGGCTACTCGTCGTACTCAATGGGAAATTCAACTTATGGGAATGACGGGTACAGTTCCTACGGCATGGGTAATTCCGTATACGGTAACGATGGGTTCTCAGCATATGGGATGGGAAACTCAGTGTATGGCAATGACGGTTTCAGCGCCTACGGGACGGGAAACTCAATCTACGGTAGCTGGTCAAACTAAGGGCCATGGCAGTGGCGAGTTCTTTGAAAGTTGGGTGGATCGTTGATGCACCATATGGAGATTTTCTTTTTGAAGCTCCGGCTCCAAAAAGAAAAGACAGGGCCTCAGCGCTCTCGGGGAGAGCGGTGCAAGCCTGCCCGGCAGTAAACGAACTCGAGAAACGCCTTTTTGTTGTTAAGTGTCCATTTGAAATCAAGATGGGCGTAGATAAAAACGGTGGTGGCTATGAGCTTTTTTACGATGAAGAGCGCACGAGAATAGATCCAGATGTTGTTGCACGCTTCGTCACCTTCATGCCGCAGAAGCTTTGGCGAAATCCTGCAAAACCAGTTGTCCAGATACTTCTCCCCTACGTGTTTCTGTGCGACGAGAAGTGTTATCTAAACCAGTTACCGCCTTTTTTGGACGATCATGTTCGAAAATGGCCCGGTTCTTTGATTTCGGGGAGATTCGAGATCACAAACTGGCCGAGGATCATGAATTTTGCTTTTGAATTCTCGGATTTGTCCAATTGTCTTGAGCTCAGGAGGGGGCAGGAACTTTGTTACTTTATGTTCGAAGGCGAGAACCCTGATAGGCCGGTATCTTTGGTGCCCGCAAAGAATACCGAAGACGTGCGACAGTTTCGAAAAGGCATCGACGGCATGCCAAAGTTCACTGCGAACACATTCTCTGTCATGAATGAAGCGGCGCGGCGGCGTCCAAAACGTTTAATTTCGCCTGCTAGAGAAGACGATCTTGAGTAACGCAACATTTATAAATGCCGTGATGAATGTAAGAGTCGAACAAGGTGTCTTTCATTTTGTTCTTGGTGAGATGGCGCCTGGTCAGAGCGGCAAGGCTGAATTCATTCCTGCCTTTCGCGGTGTCGTTCCGGAAGGAGAAGCAGCAAAGCTCTTTGAATTTCTCAAGCAAAAGGCGGAGGCCTCCACTCCCCACGGCGAGACGGGGGTAGCAAACCAAGAGACGTCTGCAGAAAGTGACAGTGTAAAGGTTGATCGTGACGCCGAATTGTCAGATTCGATTGATCCTTCGTCTGCAGATGTTGTTCGGAAAAGAAAAATAGCAACTTCCGACGGGGAGCCGCACACTAAATAGCACGTGCGGGGTGAATGCATGACGAATTTGCGTCGATAGAGTGCCAGGTTTGTCCCGCACAGAATCCCTTCACCTGACTTTGGGCGAAGGTCTGCTTTTGACCAATTCCACCTTTTCGCATCATGTACGCTCCGGGCTGGTTTCCGTCACCCGCTGCACGCGTCACAACGGGCAACCGCAAGGCGCGAGTTTGCAAGGCCCGCGCCCGGGCGTTCCGGGGCGTAGGGGCCCACGGCCAACGGCGCAGGCCAGAGAGGATGCCCCGCCCACATCCTCAGCCGAGCGCCGCGGCCTTCACGTCCTCGTCGATATAGGGGACGTATTGCGCGAAGTTGTCGGCGAACATGCCGACCAGCTTGGCGGCCTGGCGGTCATAGGCCTCGGGGTCGTCCCAGGTGCGGCGCGGGTCGAGCAGGACTTCGGCCACGTCCGGCACCGCGACCGGCACGTCGAAGCCGAAATTCTCGTCCTTGCGGAACTCGGCATCGCCGAGCGAGCCGTCGAGCGCCGCCGTCAGCAGGGCGCGCGTCGCCTGAATGGGCATGCGCGAGCCGGTGCCGTAGGCGCCCCCCGTCCAGCCGGTATTGACCAGCCAGCAGGTCGCGCCGTGCTTGGCGATCTTGGCTTTCAGCAGGTTGCCATAGACCTCGGGGCGGCGCGGCATGAAGGGCGCGCCGAAGCAGGTGGAGAAGGTGGGCTGCGGCTCGGTCACGCCACGCTCGGTGCCCGCGACCTTGGCGGTGAAGCCCGACAGGAAGTGATACATCGCCTGAGCGGGCGTCAGCCGCGCGATGGGGGGCAGCACGCCGAAGGCATCGCAGGTCAGCATGATGATGTTCTTGGGGTGCCCGCCAAGGGCGGTCTCGGAGGCGTTGGAGATATAGTGCAGCGGGTAGGCGCAGCGCATGTTGGCGGTGAGTGAATCATCCTCGAAATCGAGTTCCAGCGTCTCGGGGTCGAACACCATGTTCTCGATGATGGTGCCGAATTTCGAGGTGGTGGCGTAGATCTCGGGCTCTGCATCGGGGTCGAGGCTGATGGTCTTGGCGTAGCAGCCGCCCTCGAAATTGAAGGTGCCGCGATCCGACCAGCCATGTTCGTCATCGCCCAGAAGCGTGCGCGCGGGATCGGCGGAGAGGGTGGTCTTGCCGGTGCCCGAGAGGCCGAAGAAGACGGCGGTGTCGACCGGGTTGCCCTGCGCGTGGTTGGCCGAGCAATGCATCGGCATGATGCCCTTTTCGGGCAGCAGGTAGTTGAGCAGGCTGAACACCGATTTCTTGTTCTCGCCGGCATATCCGGTATTGGCGACGAGGATCAGCTTGCGCTCGAAATTCATCGCGATCACGGTCTCGGAGCGGCAGCCGTGACGCGCCGGGTCGGCCTTGAAGCCGGGGCAGTTGATCAGGGTGAAATCGGCGGTGAAGCTGTCGAGCGTGTCGCGTTCGGGGCGGCGCAGCATGGTGCGGTTGAAGAGGCTGTGCCAGGCCAGTTCCGAGATCATCCGCATGTTGATCGAATAGGCCGGATCGGCGCCGCCGACGAGATCCTGCACGAAATAGTCGCCGTCCTTCATGTAGGCCAGCATGTCCTCGTAGAGCGCGTCGAAGCCCTGCGGCGACATCTCGGCGTTGTTCTCCCACCAGATGCTGCCCGAGACGTTGTCGGTCCTGACGATATGCTTGTCCTTGGGCGAGCGGCCGGTGAAGGTGCCGGTGGTCACCAGGAACGTGCCGCCCCGTCCGAGGGTGCCTTCGCCGCGCTTGAGCGCGGCCTCGATCAGCGCCGGTTCGACGAGGTTGTAATAGACATTGCCCAGCCCGGTGATGCCTTGATCCTCCAGCCGGAATTGCGGGTTGACCCGTCCGAATGTCATGTTGCCTTGCTCCTGTTCACGAAATCCGCCTGCATGCGGGATCAGAGAGGGGGCGCCGGCGGGCGGCGCCGGTCGGGCACCTTGCCCGGCTGCGCGCGTCTTAGCATGACGTTTCCGTAAAATAACAGGGCGGTTTCACGCAGTTAGCGCAACCACGGTCAAGTTAGCGCAACCAGATGGATGTTAGCGAAAACGCCGATCGCCCATGTCGTGAAAAGTGAGTCAATTTAGCCATTCGAAACAATTTTTTGCGTCAATGGGGGGACGGGAAACCGGTGATTCGCAGTTTTGGATTGATAAGGCGGCGGGAAAGAGCGCATAATGACACAAAAAAACAGGTAATCTGAGCAGCATAAGGAATTGAGCAATGTCCAGGATCGCCCTTGTGGACGATGACAGAAACATTCTGACATCGGTCGCCATGACGCTCGAGGCCGAAGGGTTCGAGGTGGAAACGTATAACGACGGGCAGCAGGCATTTGATGCCTTCAGCAAGAGATTGCCCGACATGGCGGTGCTCGACATCAAGATGCCGCGGATGGACGGGATGGACCTGTTGCAGCGTCTGCGCCAGAAATCGCAGATGCCGGTGATCTTCCTGACCTCGAAGGATGACGAGATCGACGAGGTTCTGGGGCTGCGGATGGGCGCGGACGATTACGTGAAAAAGCCGTTCTCTCAGCGGCTTCTGGTGGAACGCATCCGCGCGCTCTTGCGGCGGCAGGACGCGCAGAACGGCGCCGTGGTGCCCGAGACCGAAGAGACCAAGGTGATCGAGCGCGGTTATCTGCGGATGGACCCGCTGCGCCACGCGGTCAGCTGGAAAGGTCTGGACGTATCGCTCACGGTGACCGAATTCCTGCTGTTGCAGGCCCTCGCGCAGCGCCCCGGCTTCGTCAAGAGCCGCGACCAGCTGATGGATGTGGCCTATGACGATCAGGTCTATGTCGACGACCGCACCATCGACAGCCATATCAAGCGCCTGCGCAAGAAACTGCGCGTGGTCGATCCCGAATTCTCGGCGATCGAGACGCTTTATGGTATCGGGTACAGGTATAACGAAGAATAATGACCCTTGCCGAGGGGATAGACGTGCGCGATCTGGTGCCGCGAAAGGATAGCGACCTCGTTCTGGGGGACGATTTCGTCGTTCCGGACCGCGTGGACGAGGCGGAAATGACCGCCCGGCGTGCCCGGCGTGGCCGATTCTCGCTGCGCGAATCCTCGCTGACCCGCAAGATCGTGACCTTCAACCTGATCGCCCTCAACGTGCTTGTGGTGGGCATCCTCTATCTCAGCGGCTCGCATGACACGCTGGTTCAGCAGCGCGTCGACAGCCTGACGCAGAATGCCGCGCTGATTTCGGACGTGGTCGAGGCGCGGCTGCCCACCACGGCACCGGTCAGCATCGCCACCGGCGACGGGCTCGATGTCGAGGAGACGCTGACGCGGCTGAACGTGGAGGCGGGCACGGAACTTCTGTTGTTCGACCGGACCGGGCTGCTTCTCGGGCGCAAGGCGGCGGCTGCGGATGGGTCCGATGCCGCGCGCGCGCTGCCAAATACGCCGATGACGGATTTTCTGGGTCGGTTCTGGGATATGATCTCGATACCCTTCGCGGGCGACGCGCGGGGCACGGCGATGCAGAGCCTCGAAGACATGACCCGCGACATGGTCGACGCGGCAGTGACCGAGGGCGTGCAGGTACGCAGTGCCGAAGGGCCGCGCGGCACCATCCTGTCGGCGGCGGCCCCCGTCCTGCAGGGCAATACGCCGGTGGCGGTGGTGGCGCTGGCCAATGCCTCGGGCGAGATCGACAAGCTGGCGCGGGTGGAGCGCGAGCGCGTGTTGCAGATGTTCCTGATCGCCACGCTGATTTCGGTCGGGCTGAGCCTGATCCTTGCCTCGACGATCTCGAACCCGCTGGCCGATCTGGCGGCGGCGGCCGAGATCGGGCGGGAACGCAATCGCGGCAAGGGTGCGCGCGGGCGCATCCGCATTCCCGACCTCACCGCGCGGCCCGACGAGATCGGGCGGCTCTCGGGTGCTCTGCGCGGCATGGTGGGGGCGCTCTATCACCGGATCGAGAGCAACGAGCAGTTCGCCGCCGACGTGGCGCATGAAATCAAGAATCCGCTCGCCAGCCTGCGCTCGGCGGTGGGGACCATGCGCATCGCCAAGCGCGACGATCAGCGCGAACGCCTGCTGGAGGTGATCGAGCATGATGTGCGCCGTCTCGACCGGTTGGTGAGCGACATCTCCAATGCCTCGCGGCTGGACAGCGAGTTGGTGAAGGAAGAGCAGGAGTCGTTCGACCTGCTCACGATGCTGCGCAATCTCGGGACCTATCTGAGCGAAGAGGCGCAAAAGAAGGGTGTCGATTTCATCACCGATTTCCCCGAACAGCCCATCGTCATCACCGGGCTTGAGGCGCGGCTGGCGCAGGTCTTCGTCAACCTGATCACCAATGCGATCAGCTTTTGCGAAGAGGGTGACGCGATCCGGATATGGGCGCGGCGGCGCGCCGACCGGGTGCTTGTGGTGGTCGAGGATACCGGGCCGGGCATCCCCGAACAGGCGCTGGAGAAGGTGTTTCAGCGTTTCTACTCGCAGCGCCCCGAAGGTGATTTCGGCAACAATTCCGGCCTTGGTCTGGCCATATCAAAGCAGATCGTGGAGGCGCATGATGGGGTGATCTGGGCGGAGAATATCCGTCCGACCCATGCCGATGCCACATCCGACCCCCTGGGCGCGCGCTTTGTCGTGGGCCTGCCGGTCTGAGATCGTGACAACTGACGCCACGTCTGCCGAGCAGGTTCAGCATGCCAGCTGCGTCACGCTGGAGGGGCGGGCGGCGCTGATCCGCGGCGCCTCGGGGCAGGGCAAGTCGGGGTTGGCCCTGCAGCTCATCGCGCTGGGCGCGATGCTGGTCGCCGACGACCGCACCCGGCTCTGGCGCGACGGCGCGCGGCTGATGGCCGATGCGCCCGACACGATCCGCGGCCGGATCGAGGCGCGCGGAATGGGGATCCTGCATCTGCCTGCCGCCGGACCCACCCCGGTGGCCTGCGTGATCGACATGGACCGCGACGCGGATGCGCGGCTGCCGCCGCTGGCTCAGGCGAGCGTGATGGGCCTGTCGCTGCCGGTTTTTGCAAAAACAACGAAGGCCCATTTTCCTGCCGCGATTCTGCTATATCTAAGGCATGGAAAGGTAAGTTGATCCATGGGAGCCAATCTGTCCATCACGCCCGACGCCGCGCAGAGCGACCGGGCGCGCCCGCGTCTGGTGCTGGTCACCGGCCCGTCGGGGGCCGGGCGGAGCACGGCGATCCGTGCGCTGGAGGATATGGGCTTCGAGGCGATCGACAACATGCCGCTCAGCCTGCTGCCGCGGCTGCTTGAGGGCAGCACGCCGCCCGAAAAGCCGCTGGCGCTCGGGCTTGATGTGCGCAATCGCGATTTCTCGACCAATGCGCTGATCGCGCTGATCGACGGGCGCGAGTGGCAGGCCGGTTTGCCGTTGCAGGTGCTGTATCTCGATTGTCGACCGGAGGTTCTGCAACAGCGGTTTTCGGAAACCCGCAGGCGGCATCCGCTGGCCCCGGCGGAGAGTGCCGAAGCGGGCATCGCCCGGGAATTCGATCTGCTGGGGCCGGTGCGGGCGCGGGCCGATCTGGTGATCGACACCTCGGACATGTCGCCGCATGATCTGCGCGCCGATCTGGAACGCTGGTTCGCCCCGCAGGGCGCGATGCGGCTGGCGGTGTCGGTGCATTCGTTCTCCTACAAGCGCGGCTTGCCGCGCGGGCTCGACATGGCGCTGGATTGCCGGTTTCTCAACAACCCCTACTGGGAGCCGTCGCTGCGCGGCTTTGACGGGCGTGCGCCCGAGGTGGCGGATTTCGTGCGCGCCGATCCGCGCTTCGAGAGCTTTCGCGCCAAGGTGACGGCGTTGGTCGAGGAATTGCTGCCCGCCTATGAGCAAGAGGGCAAGGCCTATCTCGCCATCGGGTTCGGCTGTACCGGCGGCAAGCATCGCAGCGTGGCGATGGCAGAAACCCTGGCTGCCACCCTTGCACAGGATGGCTGGCAAGTGTCTATAAGGCATCGCGAACTGGAGCGGCACGGCCCCGGCATGGCCGTGCCCCCGCGATCTGAGGAGTGACCCTGTCGTGATCGGCATCGTGATCGTGGCGCATGGCGGGCTGGCCCGCGAATATCTGAGGGCGGTCGAACATGTGGTCGGGCGCCAATCCGGTATCGTGGCGATCTCCATCGAGGGGGATCACGACCGCGCGCTCAAGCAGGACGAGATTTGCGCCGCCGCCGATTCCGTCGATACCGGGGGCGGGGTGGTTCTGGTCACCGATATTTTCGGCGGCTCGCCGTCCAACCTGTCATTGCGCGCCTGTCGCCCGGACGATCGGCGGATTCTCTACGGGGCAAACCTGCCGATGCTGATCAAGCTGGCCAAGAGCCGCCATCTGAGCGTATCCGAGGCGGTACGCGCCGCGCTGGATGCGGGGCGCAAATATATCGACAGTCACAATGTGACCACGGAATGAGAGGGGGCGGCCAGATGACGGAAAAGGTCACGCGGCAACTGGAGATCGTGAACGAAAAAGGGCTGCATGCCCGCGCCGCCGCCAAGCTGGTCGAGGTGGTCGAGGGATTTGACGCAACCGTCGAGGTGTCGCATAACGGACAATCGGCATCGGGCGACAGCATCATGGGGCTTTTGATGTTGGCAGCGGCCAAAGGAAGCACTATTGACGTCGAAATCGCGGGCTCCGACGCCGAGCCGCTCGCCAATGCGATGGCGGCACTGGTGGCGGATCGGTTCGGCGAAGAGATGTGAGCGCGCGGACGACCCCCCTGGCGGGGAAGAAAAGCGGAGCAGGGACGGGCCAGTGAGCACCAACGCGCAGGACGAGACCGGCGGCACGGCGCGCGAAACGGTCGTATTCACCAAGTATGACCGTCGCAGTCTGACCTATGCCAACAGTTTCGACTCGCCGATGACGGCGGCGATCATCCGCGTGATGGAATGGGTCACCGGCAAGCTTACCATCGTCCGCATGATCCGAAAATTCGAGAAGCGCGGCGCGCCGACGGGGCAGGCCTTCTGGCGGGCGGCGCTCGACATAATGGGCATACCGCTGCTGACCCCCGACGCGGAAGTGCTGCACATCCCGGCTGACGGCCCGGTGGTGGTGGTGGCGAACCATCCGCACGGGCTGGTGGACGGGATGATCCTGGCCGACCTGATCGGTCGGCGGCGCAGCGATTACAAGATCCTGACCCGCGCGTTGCTGACCGGCATCGATGAGGTGGCCGCGTCCTACATGATTTCCGTGCCGTTTCCGCATGAGCCGGATGCGCAGCGCAAATCGGTGGAAATGCGCGCCAAGGCGATGGCGCATCTCAAGGAAGGCGGGGTGATCAGCGTGTTTCCCTCGGGCGTGGTGGCGTCGTCGGACACGCTCTTTGGTCCGGCGGTGGAGCGTGAGTGGAACGTGTTCACCGCGCAGATGATCCGCCGATCGGGCGCGCGCGTGGTGCCGGTCTACTTTCCCGGATCGAATTCCCGCTGGTACCAGATCGCCAACCGGATCTCGGCCACGTTGCGGCAGGGGCTCTTGCTGCACGAGGTGGTGCATAGCTGCAACCGCCCGCAAAGGCCGATCGTCGGCGCGCCGGTGAGCGACGAGAAGATGAAGTTGCTCGAAAGTGATCCGCGCGGCTTCATGGAATGGCTGCGGGCACATACCCTGGCGCTGGGCGAGGGGCACAGGTAGCGCGCAAAAGGCGCGCGCAGGCGGCGTTGCGCGACCGCGCCGACGGCGCGTTCAATTAAAGCGGTTGTCGCGCGGAAAGCCGCGCGGGGCCATGCGGCCGGAGCCTGCGCGCTTTCCGGTCCATTCGGTCAGATCGGTCTCGGTGCGGGTGCGCCCCGCAGGATCACGCCAGCTGAGGCCCTCGGAGAGGGTGAAGGTGGTGGCATCCGACAGCCCGCCATCCTTGTATTTCTGCAACCGCACGCCCTTGCCGCGCGTCAGTTCCGGCAATTCGTCGAGCGGGAAGACCAGAACCTTGCGGTTTTCGCCGACGCAGGCCACGTGATCGCCTGCGACCGGGCGACACACCTGTGCCTGAGCGGGCGCGCGCAGGTTGAGCACCTGCTTGCCGCTGCGGGTCTGGGCGACGATCTCGTCCTCGGGCACGACAAAGCCGTCTCCGGCAGAAGAGGCCACGAGCAGCTTGCGCCCCGGCTTGTGGATGAGCAGATCGACGATGCCCGCCTCGTTGGGCAGATCGACGATCAGGCGCAGCGGCTCGCCCATGCCGCGCCCGCCGGGCAGATTGGCCGCCGACAGCGTGTAGAACCGGCCGTTGCTGCCGAAGACGAGGATACGGTCGGTGGTCTCGGCGTGGAACATGAAGCGCGGGGCGTCGCCATCCTTGAATTTCAACGCGCGATTCAGGTCAAGATGTCCGGTGAGCGCGCGAATCCAGCCCATCTGGCTACAGACCACGGTGATCGGCTCGCGGTCGATCATCGCCTCGAGCGGCACCTCCTCGATCTTGCCTGCCTCGGCGAATTGGGTGCGGCGCGCGCCGATCGGGTGGGTCTTGCCGAAGGTCTTTTTCACCTCGCGCAGCTGGTCGGCGACTGCGGCCCATTGCAGCGACACGTCGTCGAGCAGATCCTCGAGCCCGGCGCGTTCCTCCATCAGCGCGTCGCGCTCGCGCTTGAGCTCCATTTCCTCCAGCCGACGCAAGGAGCGCAGGCGCATGTTGAGAATGGCCTCGGTCTGCACCTCCGACAGCCCGTCCTCATCGCTGGGGGCGGGAGATACATAATCGGCCTCGGAGGTGGCGCGGATGAACGTGCGGCCCCAATCCTCGCGCATCAGCGCCGCCTTTGGCTCGTCGTCATAGCGGATGATGTCGATCACCCGGTCGAGATTGAGGAAGGCGACGATCAGCCCTTCCAGCACCTCAAGCCGGTGGTCGATCTTTTCCATCCGGTGCCTTGAGCGGCGCAGCAGCACCTCTTGCCGGAAATCGAGGAAGGCGCGCAGCACTTCCTTGAGCGAGCAGACGCGCGGCGTGACCCCGTCGACCAGCACGTTCATGTTGAGCGAAAAACGCAGTTCCAGATCGGAATTGCGGTACATAAGCCCCATCAGGACCTCTGGATCGACATTCCTGGAGCGCGGCTCGAGGATCAGGCGCACGTCATCGGTGCTTTCGTCGCGGACATCGGCGAGCACGGGGATCTTGCGGGTCTGGATCAGTTCGGCGATGCGTTCGATCAGCTTGGATTTCTGCACCTGATAGGGGATCTCGGTGACGACGATCTGCCAGCCGCCGCGGCCCAGATCCTCGACCTCCCATTTGCAGCGCAGGCGGAACGCGCCGCGCCCGGTGCGGTAGGCCTGCGCGATGCTCTCGGGCGGCTCGACGATGACGCCGCCGGTGGGAAAATCGGGGCCGGGGATGTAGTTCAGCAACGTGTCGTCGCGCGCGTCGGGCGTCTTGATCAGATGGATACAGGCGTCGATCAGTTCGGCGATGTTATGCGGCGGGATATTGGTGGCCATGCCCACGGCGATGCCCGAGGAGCCATTGGCCAGCAGGTTGGGAAAGGCGGCGGGCAGCACGATGGGTTCGCGCAGGGTGCCGTCGTAATTGTCGCGATAATCGACCGCATCCTCGGCGAGGCCGTCGAGCAGCGCCTCGGCAAACACGGTCATCCGCGCCTCGGTGTAGCGCGAGGCGGCCGGGTTATCGCCGTCGATATTGCCGAAATTGCCCTGCCCGTCCACCAGCGGGTAGCGCACCGCGAAATCCTGCGCGAGGCGGGCCATCGCGTCATAGATCGCGGCATCGCCATGCGGGTGATAGTTGCCCATCACGTCGCCCGAGATCTTGGCGGATTTGCGGAAGCCGCCGGAGCTGGAGAGCCTGAGTTCGCGCATCGCGTAAAGGATGCGGCGGTGCACGGGTTTGAGACCGTCGCGGGCATCGGGCAGGGCGCGGTGCATGATCGTCGAGAGCGCATAGGTCAGATAGCGGTCGCCGATGGCGCGGCGCAGCGGCTCTGACGTCGCTTCGGGCATCATGTTGGGGTCGTCGATCAAATCACTCATGGATGTGGTGATATCGCCGCCGGGATGCACCGTAAAGCGGGGATCGGGGCAGGGGCGCGCAAACTTTCCCGATTTTCCCCGTCGCCGCACCGTGCGAATCGGGTATCATGGAACCGCTGCCAGGTTTTTCAGTTATGTATGTGTAGGGGGGTGCGCGATGTGGCGCTTTATTTTGCTGAGCTTCGTTTTTCTGGGATGGTCATTCTACGAGATGAGTGGCGGGGCGGAGTATCGTCCCTCGGCCAACTCCATTCAGATGCGGGCGACGCTCGACAATCAGAGACCGAAGGCACGCCCGCTGCGGGTGAACGTGATCGAGATCGCGCAGGATGATGCGGCGCGGCCCGAACCCCGGGCGACGCGCACAGTCACCTCCTTGGTCGATCTGGGCCTGACAATGGGTCTGACAACGGGCCTGACAACGGGAAAGCGGGTGGACGTAACACTCGCCTCGGCGGCGGAGGGCGATGTGTCCCGGCCCTCCGCCGCGGTCAAACCGGCCAAAGCCGAAATTCCCGAAATCTCCGAGATCACGGTGCCGACCGTGGCGGCGGCGCGCAGCGGGGTGCCGTTGAGCGGGACACCCCCCGACGACCCGGCGCAGCCCTTTGCGCCGGTGGTCGAGACGCGCCGCGTTGCGGGCAATTCCGTCAACCTGCGCACCGGGCCCGGCACCGCCTTTGGCGCGATCACCAGTCTTGCGCGCGGTACCGAGGTGATCGTGCTGCGCGATCCGGGCACCGGCTGGATCAAGCTGCGGGTGCCCGAGACGGGGCGCATCGGCTGGATGGCGGACCGGCTGTTGACGGTGGCGTCCGACTAGGCTTGCGTTGCGGGCGGGGACCGGTCACAAACCTCGCCATGAGCGAGAAAACGATCCTGATCACCGGATGCTCGTCGGGCATCGGATATGACGCGGCGCACGGGCTGCGGGCGCGCGGCTGGCGGGTGTTTGCCGCGTGCCGCGCGCAGGCCGATTGCGACCGGCTGCGCGGCGAGGGGTTCGACGCCCCGCGCATCGACTATGCCGACGAGGCGAGCATCGCGGCGGGTGTGGCCGAGGTGTTGGAGGCCACCGGCGGGCGGCTCGATGCGCTGTTCAACAACGGAGCCTATGCCTGCCCCGGGCTGGTCGAGGATCTGCCGCGCGGCGCGCTGCGCGAGATTTTCGAGGCCAATGTCTTTGGCTGGCACGATCTGACGCGGCAGGTGATCCCGGCGATGCGGAGGCAGGGCCATGGCCGGATCGTGCAGAATTCGTCGGTTCTGGGGCTGGTGGCGATTGGCTGGCGCGGGGCCTATGTCAGCACGAAATTCGCCATCGAGGGGCTGACCGACACGCTGCGCGTCGAGATGCGCGGCACCGGCATCCATGTCAGCCTGATCGAGCCCGGCCCGGTGAAGACGAAGATCCGCGAGAATGCCCGCGCGCCGTTCGAACGCTGGATCGACTGGGAGAATTCGGTGCGCATGGCTGACTATCGCGACAAGCTGCGGCCGCGTCTTTACAGTCAGCGCAAGAAGGACAAGTTCGAGCTTTTGCCCGATGCGGTGACGAAAAAGCTGATCCATGCGGTCGAGGCGCCGCGCCCGCGCGCCCGCTATTATGTCACCACGCCCACCTATTTCGCCGGCACGCTGCGCCGCATCCTGCCGACCCGCGCGCTTGATTGGGTGATTTCCAAGGGCTGAGCGCGACCCCGGCGGGCGCTGCGGCACATTTTCCCTTTCGCTTTTGCACTGCTGCCGCCTAGATGTGCCCCACGTGACCGACTCGGAAAGGACGCCTTATGTGGAAAGACCCGTTATTCCTGCTGGTGGCTGCGGGCTGTGCCGTCGTGGCGATCATCCTTATTCGCGGCATTGCCACCTTCGGCAAGGAGGGTGTGGAGAATGCCAAGCGGTCCAACAAATACATGCGGTGGCGGCTGATCGCGCAATTCGTGGCCATCGTTCTCATTCTGATTTTCGTCTATTTCCGCAGACAGGGAGGCTGAGCCGATGGTGGTTCTCAACAAGATTTACACGCGCACCGGGGACGCGGGCGAGACCGCGCTGGGCAATGGCACACGGGTGGCCAAGCATTCGGCGCGGGTAACGGCCTATGGCACGGTGGATGAGCTGAACGCCACGCTCGGCCTTGCGCGGTTGCACGCCACGGGCGAGACCGACGCGGCGCTGGCGCGGATTCAGAACGATCTGTTCGATCTGGGGGCCGATCTGTGCCGCCCGGATATGGAAAAGGACGCGGAGGCCGAATATCCGGTCCTGCGCATGGTGCCCGCGCAGGTCGATCGGCTGGAGGCCGAGATCGACGCGATGAACAAGCATCTGGAGCCGCTGCGCAGTTTCATCCTGCCCGGTGGCAGTGCGCTGTCGGCGCATCTGCATCTCTGCCGTACCGTGTCGCGCCGGGCCGAGCGACTGACGGTGGAGCTGTCGGCGCTGGAGCATGTCAACGAGGCGGCCGTGCGTTATCTCAACCGGCTGAGCGACTGGTTCTTTGTCGCCGCGCGCATGGCCAATGACGGCGGCAAGGACGATGTGCTGTGGGTTCCGGGCGCGAACCGCTGAAACACTCCTGCAACGATCCTGTCGTGAAAAGCCCGAAACGCGACGTCGCCGGGCGCTGACGTGACGATTTTACCCTGTTTTGTCGCGTCCTGACCCGGTATCAACGCGCGAGATGATTGAGACGAGGAGTCGGACCGGCTCTTCACCACTTTAAGGGAGACCATGCCAATGAAGGTTCTAGTGCCTGTCAAACGCGTGATCGACTATAACGTGAAGGTTCGCGTCAAGGCGGACGGAAGCGGTGTCGATCTTGCCAATGTGAAGATGTCGATGAACCCGTTCGACGAGATCGCCGTCGAAGAGGCGATTCGCCTGAAAGAGGCGGGCAAGGCCGACGAGGTGATCGCCGTCTCCATCGGCGTGAAGCAGGCGCAGGAAACGCTGCGCACCGCATTGGCCATGGGCGCGGATCGCGCGATCCTCGTGGTCGCCGCCGACGATGTGCATCAGGATATCGAGCCGCTGAGCGTGGCCAAGATCCTCGCCAAGATCGTCGAGGAAGAGCAGCCGGGCCTCGTGCTTTGCGGCAAGCAGGCAATCGACAATGACATGAACGCTACCGGGCAGATGCTCTCGGCGCTTCTGGGCTGGTCGCAGGCGACGTTTGCCTCAAAACTGGAGATCGAGGGCGACAGCGCGCTGGTGACCCGCGAGGTCGATGGCGGCTTGCAGACGATCAAGGTGGGCATGCCCGCCATCGTCACGGTCGATCTGCGCCTCAACGAGCCGCGTTATGCGAGCCTGCCCAACATCATGAAGGCGAAGAAAAAGCCCCTCGATGAGAAGACCGCCGCCGATTACGGCGTGGACGTCACACCGCGTCTGGACATCACCGGCACGGCAGAGCCCGAGGCCCGCAAGGCCGGCGAAATCGTGGGCTCGGTCGATGAGCTTGTTGCGAAACTCAAGGAAGCGGGGGCCGTGTGATGTCTGTACTTCTTCTTGCCGAAGTCACCGATGGTGAACTCAATCTCGACGCGACCTCGAAGGCGGTGACCGCCTCTGCGAAACTGGGCGATGTGACGGTGCTCTGCGCCGGGGCGTCTGCTGCGGCGGCGGGCGAGGCGGCGGCCAAGATCGCCGGTGTCGCCAAGGTACTGGTGGCCGAGGATGCCTCGCTCGGGCATCGCCTGGCGGAGCCGACGGCGGCGCTGATCGTGTCGCTGGCTGGCGATTACTCGCATATCGTGGCGCCTGCCACGACCGACGCCAAGAACGTGCTGCCGCGGGTCGCCGCCCTTCTGGATGTGATGGTGATCTCGGACGCCTCGGGCGTGGTGGATGCCGATACGTTCGAGCGCCCGATCTATGCGGGCAATGCGATCCAGACGGTGAAATCGCGCGATGCCAAGAAGGTCATCAGCTTCCGCACCTCGACGTTTGATGCGGCGGGCGAACAGGCGGCGGCCCCGGTCGAGACCATCTCGGCGGCGGATAATCCGGGCCTGAGCGAATGGGTCGAGGACAAGGTGGCGGCAAGCGATCGCCCGGAACTGACCTCGGCGGGCGTGGTTGTCTCTGGCGGTCGCGGCGTTGGCTCCAAGGACGATTTCGCGCTGATCGAGAAACTGGCCGACAAGCTGGGCGCTGCCGTGGGCGCAAGCCGTGCTGCGGTCGATTCGGGCTATGCGCCGAATGACTGGCAGGTCGGGCAGACCGGCAAGGTGGTGGCCCCCGATCTCTATGTCGCGGTCGGCATCTCGGGTGCGATCCAGCATCTGGCGGGGATGAAGGACAGCAAGATCATCGTCGCGATCAACAAGGACGAAGAGGCGCCGATCTTTCAGGTCGCCGATTACGGGCTGGTGGCCGACCTCTTCACCGCGCTGCCGGAACTGACCGAAAAGCTCTGAGGCAGTTGAGAACCGGACCAAGGCCCGCGCCCGACCGGCGCGGGTTTTTTCATGCCTCGGTCAGCGCGCGCAGGGCGGGCAGCAAGGCCTGCGCCGCCTCGGCATGGGCGAGCGGGCCGGGCAGGTCGGCGGCGGCACTTTCCTCCATCGGAGAGAACCGCATGCCGCGCGTGCCCTGGTCGCGGGCGGTCTTGCTGATCACGACCTGCGCCAGATGGGTGGCGCGGGGACGGATGGCGCGGATCATCGCGAGGCTCACGAAGGCCGGGTCGTCGTGGATCTCTGTGGAGTTCGGGTCTGGCCCGGGGGCGTGATTGGCCAGCCACAACAGAAAGACGGGACGGCCGATACTGGCCATCAGGCGTTGCATCCTGTCGACCCAGACATCCTGCACGCTGGTGCGCAGGAGCGCAAACCGCTCGGGCGCGAGAGAGGCGAGCCGCCACATCATGTGGCGGGTGAAGTGGAATTCGGTGAAATCCACCTCAGGATACAGCCGACGCAGCCGGGTGCTGGCGCGGAGAAACCGGTCATTGCGGCGCGGATGCACGTCGTAATAGGGGTTCGAGAGGTTCATCGCGCAGGGCACCTGCAAGATGACGGCCGAGGCCCCGCGCGCAAGATCGAGCAGGCCCTTGTCTCGCAGAAACACGTCCGGCCCGGCATTGGGCAGGCCGAGATTGACGCAAGGCAGGCCAAGCGCGGCCTCAAGCCGCGCGGGCCAAGGCCGGTCGAGGAACCGGCCATGCGTTTCAGTGCCGCCCAGACAGGCGATATACGCGCTCGAAAGGTCGCGCGCCGGTCCGCGGAATGTCAGTTTCGACGTGCCGTATCGGACAGGCCTATAGTCAAGGGGCGCGCGCCCCAAGCGTTCGAATACCATGGATCCCACCCCCTGTTTACATCACCCTGAGGCAGGATTGTCCGATTCCCGTTTCCATTCCCTTAAAGGTCGCATTCGTGGATAAGTTTAGATACCCACGACCCTTGCGGCCCGGCCCTGCCGGGGCCTATGCTGGCGCGGCAAAACCACGAGGATCGGGCAATGGATATCAGGACAATCGGCGTTGTCGGTGCGGGGCAGATGGGCAACGGGATCGCGCATGTCATGGCGCTGGCGGGCTATGAGGTGGCGCTGAACGATATCAGCCGCGAGGCGCTCGACAAGGCGATGGCGACGATCCGCAAGAACCTTGATCGGCAGGTGAGCCGGGAAAAGATAACCCAGGACGAACTCGAGGCGGCGCTGGCGCGGATCACCACGACGCAGACCCTGACCGATCTGGGCCAGAGCGACCTGATCATCGAGGCCGCGACCGAGCGCGAGGCCGTGAAACAGGCGATTTTCGACGAGTTGCTGCCGCATCTCGCGCCGCAGACGATCCTGACCTCGAACACCTCGTCGATCTCGATCACCCGGCTGGCGAGCCGCACCGACCGGCCCGAGAAATTCATGGGGTTTCATTTCATGAACCCGGTGCCGGTGATGCAGCTGGTGGAACTGATCCGGGGCATCGCCACCGACAAGGAGACCTTCGCCGCCTGCCGCGCGGTGGTGGACAAACTGGGCAAGACGGCGGCCAGCGCCGAGGATTTCCCGGCCTTCATCGTCAACCGCATCCTGATGCCGATGATCAACGAGGCGGTCTATACGCTCTATGAGGGGGTAGGCAACGTGCAGTCCATCGACCAGTCGCTGAAGCTGGGGGCCAACCATCCGATGGGGCCGCTGGAACTGGCGGATTTCATCGGACTCGATACCTGTCTGGCGATCATGAACGTGCTGCATGACGGGCTGGCGGACACGAAATACCGGCCCTGTCCGCTGTTGACCAAGTATGTCGAGGCGGGCTGGCTGGGGCGCAAAACCGGACGCGGGTTCTACGACTATCGCGGCGAGGAGCCGGTGCCGACGCGGTGAGGGCAGGGGTGGACTGAAGGGGTCGTTCGCCTCTCGTACCAATGCGCGGAATCAAGGTGCCGTAGGCACCGCCGCGCAGCGCCCGACCGCCCCACCGGGCGGGCGCTTTTGCGACGTATCAAATTCTTGAAAACGTGGACGTATTGGGCTGAGATAAAGTGCCTTCCTGAAAGGACGCAGCGCCCACCCGGCGGTCGGGCACCGCGCGGCTTGTCTCTGAAATCGTCAACGACCGCTTCAGGCCACCCCTGCCGCCACTCACACCGCCTCGGCCATCAGCCACACGCCACCCTGAGGGCGCAGCGTCAGGATCATCACCGGCTTTGGGTCGCGCCCCGGCACGGGCGTGAAGCGGAAGCGCGCGAGCAGCGTGGCGAGCACGATCACCGCCTCTTGCAGCGCAAAGCTCGCGCCGATGCAGATGCGCGGCCCGTCGCCGAAGGGCAGGTAGGCGTAGCGCGGGATGCCTTTGCGGTCGGCAAATCGCTCCGGGCAGAAGGCATCGGGGGCCTCCCAGAGCAGGTGGTTGCGGTGCAGCGCGTAGATCGGGATCATCACCGTGTCGCCGGGGCCGATCGCACGCCCGCAGAGCGTATCCGCCGCCTGCGCCGTGCGCGACACCATGCCCGCAGGCGGATAAAGCCGCAGCGCCTCGTCGATGATCTGGCGGACGCGTGGCAGGTGGGCCACGTCCGCGCCGGTGGCCGCGCGGCCCTCTAGCACCGCTTGCGCCTCGGCGCGGGCGCGGTCCTGCACGCAAGGGTCATAGGCGCAGAGGTAGAGCGACCAGCCGAGCGCGAGGGCGGTCGTCTCGTGGCCCGCCACGATGAAGGTCAGCAGGTTGTCGCGCAGTTCCGGCGTGCTCATCCGGCGCCGGGTCTCGGGGTCCTCGCCGTCGAGCAGCAGGTCGAGCAGGTCGGGCATCTCGCGGGGGCCGCGCGCGCGGCGCGCCTCGACCGCCGCGTCGGCCATGCGCTTCATCTCGGCCATCGCGCCGCCCGACATCACCCGCGCCGGGCGCGGCACCCAGTCGGGCAGGCCGAGGATGTCGAAGAGCGAGAGCCGGCCCGCCTCGGCGATATAGGCGTCGATGCCGCGATGCACCCTGTCGAGATCGAACCCGCCGTCGCCCGAAAAGGTCACATCGGCGATCACGTCGAAGGTGGTGCGCACCATATCGGCGGCCATGTCGATGGCCCGCGGGCCGGTCGCGGCGACACGCGCGGCGCTGCGTTCGGCGGCGGCGGTCATGACGGGGGCGAGGTTCATCACGTTGCGATGCGAGAACACGGGGGCCGCAGTGCGCCGCTGCCAACGCCAATGCGCGCCCTCGGCGATGAAGAGCGACTCGCCGATGGCCGGGCGCAGCAGGTTCTTGGTGACCAGCGACTTGGGGTAATTGTCGAGGTTCTCCAGCAGCATCCGGCGGATCGCATCCGGGTCCGTCACCATGTGCCAGCGCTTGCCGGTGCGGCCCGAGACCATCGGCTGTCGGGTCGCGATCTCGGGGATGATCGACAGCACGTTGGCGCGCGCCGCGCGCAGCGAGCCCAACACGCCGAGCGGCTCTGTGACGAGCGGCACGCGCACCGGCGCGGCACGGTCTTCGAATGGGTCGGGAGACGGCATGGGCAGATCCTCGGGGCACGCCTCTGATATAGGTTTCGGCTGCCGTTGGGCAAATCGTTGCACCTGCCGGGCGGGTGGGATATGCGGGCCCGAACCAAATCTTACTTCAGGTGATCTCGGATGACGCGTTTCCTGGCCCTGCTCGGCCTGCTTGTCGCAACGGCCTGCACCAATGCCAACGATCTCGACGAGGCCCCGGCCTATCTGGGAAATTTCCGTCTTGGGCATAACGTCGTGGTCGCCCCCAACCTGACCAAGGGCCCGGCCTCGCGCGAGGCGAGTGCCGAGGAATGGATCGCCGGTATGACAAAGGCGATCGAGGATCGCTTTTCGCGTTACGAGGGCAGCAGGTATTACCATCTCGGCATCAGTATCGAGGGCTATGTGCTGGCGATTCCGGGCATCCCGCTGGTCGCCGCGCCGAAATCCGCGCTGATCCTGCATGTCACCGTCTGGGACGATGCCGCCGGAAAGAAGCTCAACGAAAAGCCCCATATGGTGACCGTGGTGGAGACGATTTCGCCGCAGACCTTCCTTAGTTCCGGGTTGACGCAGAGCAAGGAGATCCAGCTCGAGAATCTGAGCCGCAACGCCGCCAAGCAGATCCAGAACTGGATGGCGCGCCAGAATGACGAGTTTGGCTGGTTCGAGGCGGATGGCAGGCCGGCGCATGAGAAGACCGAGGCGGAGAAGGCGCTGAGCGCCGCTCCTCCGACAGAGGAGGAGGGGGCCGACCCGCAGGATCCGCCACCGGACGGGTCGTCCGACACGGCCGAGGACGCGGTCGAATGAAACGTGGACAGGCCGATGAGCGGCAGCCGCGCGCGTCCCTGCGAGGTTTGGCTTGATTTTCCCGCGCGAACTCAATAAACGGCGCGCGGAGTGACAAACGGGCCGCGGTGGCCCCCCAACTGACAAGGCGCCCACGACCATGGCAAAGGAAAAGTTTGACCGCACGAAGCCGCATGTGAACATCGGCACGATCGGGCATGTGGACCACGGCAAGACGACGCTGACG
>NZ_JBRJGR010000026.1:0-44724 GCF_053628595.1 Roseovarius sp. MBR-154 | reverse complement strand
AAATAATGCGCAGCAAAGGCCGCGCGGACATCCAGAAACCAAGGAAAACAAAGATGAACCTCGGATACCTTCGCATTATCGCGTCCTCGCGATTACGCACGTTATGCGCAGCTGCGCATAACGTCCGAAACGCACCCGCGTATGCGTCGTAGATCTCGATCTGGGCAGGGGTGAGCGCGTGTTCGAGCACGTCATATTCCACGCCATCAAAGCTGAGGGCACGGGCCGTGTAGAGGCCGAGCGTCTTGAGATCACGCGCGACCACCTCCATGGCAGCCACGCCGCCGGCTTCCATCGCAGAAACGAAACTCTCGCGGCTTGGGAAGGGGTATTCGGGGCCCTGCCCCCAGAGCCCCAGCCGCGCGGCATAGGCGAGGTTGTGCACGCTCGTGGCACCCGTGGCCGAGATGTAGAAGACGCGGGCGCGGGGTGCTGCCAGTTGCAGCCGCAGGCCAGCAAGGCCCTGCTGGGAGGGTTTGACCCCCCTGCCCTGCTCGGACCCGGCCGCGTTCTGCATGGCATGGGCTTCATCAAAAGCCAGCACGCCTTCAAAGTCTTCGCCCATCCAGTCGAGGATTTGGCTTAGTCGCGTGGTGCCGCATTTGCCCGCGGACCGCAGCGTGGCGTAGGTCGCGAAGAGGATACCATCGCCCATCGGGATGGGCTGGTCCGGTTTCCACTTGGAGAGCGGCTGGATGTCGGCGGGCGAGCCGCCAAGATCGGTCCAGTCGCGGATCGCGTCCTCGATGAGCGTGGCGGATTTGGAGACCCAGATCGCCTTTCTGCGTCCGGCCAGCCAGTTGACAAGGATGAGCCCCGCGCATTCGCGCCCCTTGCCGCACCCGGTGCCGTCGCCGAGGAAATAGCCGAGGCGATAGGCCCGTGCCTCCGGGTCATCATCGGCGCGCGTCAGCTTGGTCTGGTCGTCATCGATGGTGAATCGTCCTGGCAGGTCGCGCCCATGGGCGTCATGCGCCATGATGATGGTTTCCAGCTGCGCCTCGGAGAGATGTCCCTCCTCGATCAACCGTGCGGGCAGGCGCAAGTCATCACTGCCCGTGTTTGAGGGCATGGGCGGGGCAACCGAGGCCATGGCGATGCTCTCGACGAGCGGCGTGGGATGTTCTTGCGCACCCGCGATCTCGATCCGCTGCGGACGGTAGCGCGCATAGATGTCCGAGATGGGCGTGTTGTCGCGCGGGATATCGAGGCTCTTGAAAGTGAGCGGGACAACGGCATTGGCCCGAGATTTGGAGGCGGCGACAGGCGCAGCAGCGGTCTTGCGCGGGGCAGATGATGGAACGATCGGTCGCGCATGAGGGATCGCTTCAGCCCGTTGGACGGGGCGCATCTCGGGCCGGGTCGCGGCAACTGCGTCGACAAAAGGAAGGGCTTCATCCAAGTCCCGGACACTGGCGCGGATCATTTCGCCGTCCTCCTGCACCTTGTCGAAGACCATCAGCTGGGTTTCGACAGAGGTGCCGAGCTTCCGATAGACCTGTCCCGGCATCGTCAGCGCCAATCGCGGCGTCAGGAGACCGCAGGCGCGGGACCAATGCGCGGCATCGCGTTCGGGCGTGAATCCCGGCGGCATGATCGCCACCAGCCGCCCACCGGGCGCGAGACGCTTGGCAGCCGCGACGAGATGTTTGGCGGCGATGTGCTTGTCTCGGGAGCGGTCGACCGAGGAGGCGAAGGGCGGGTTCATCACCACGACGTCGGGTAGAAGCAGCGACTGCAGCAGATCGTCGATATGCTCGCCGTCATGGCCTGTGACCTCGCCGCCGAAAACCGCGCGCAGGAGGCTCTGGCGAAAGGGGTCGATTTCATTGAGCAGAAGCGTCGCACCGGCCCGGGCGGCGAAAGCAGCCAGGGCACCGGTGCCAGCCGAGGGCTCCAGCACGGTCTCGCCCTTGCGGATCGCTGCGGCCCGCACCGCCATGGTCGCGAATGCCAGCGGCGTGGAAAATTGCTGCAGCCGGATTTGCTGTTCCGACCGGCGGGTTTCCGTCAGGAGCCGCGAGGCAAGCAGCTTTGCAGCGGCGATGTCACCTGCCGCGCCGTCCCCACGCAGCAGCACCTGAACAGCCGCGGCCTGCATCAGGTCATATGCCATGCGCCAGTCCCAGGCACCGCCGGCATCGCTGCCATGGAACGTCTCGCGCATGATACGCGCGAGCGCTGAACTGCGCAGGGGCTGGTTGTCGACCTCCGCGCCGATCTGCGCGAGGGCAGAGGTGAGGTTAGCGTCGGAGATTGGGAAAGCCGGGTTTGCCGGTTTGGGCCTAGACATGGGGATTTTCCTTTGGATCAGGGTCTGAGTTCCAAAGGACAAAAAGCCCGCTTTCGCTTTTCAGGGTGGCGGGGTCAGACCGCGCTGCCCCCAAGGCTTGGTCAGGACTTGGGTTCGACCTGCCGCTTCGCATCAATCAATGCCTGTGCGGCCTGCATCACCTGAACTTGAGATGTTCCCGAGCGTGCATCCTCCAGCGCGGCCTGCACCTGCGCGCAAAACCAGGCGTCATAAGAATTCGCTTCAGCGGCCACGGAGATGCTCCTCGAGACCCATATCCAGCAGCTTGCCGAGGTCATCGGGCATGTCTGCAACGCGCACAACAATTGGGAATCGGTGCCCCGTCAGTTCAGGCGCGCCTTGTTCATCGGTGCCGAGGTGCGGCCCTTCCTTATCTGTTGGGTCCATTGCGATTTCTCCCACTGTAATATGGGTCGATGCTACATCACCCAGCGTGGTGACGTAATCGGCAATGCCATTGTGGTCACACCAAGTAGGGCCACTTAGGGATCGAATGCCGGAGGGGGCAGAATCCTACGTGAAGCTCAAAGCCGCCATTCATTGAAAAAGCCGGCGAAATCTTACTCAGAGCCCAAGCTACCTGTCCGGCTTTTTGCTGATCACGGTTGTCACGGTTCGGGTTGAGCGACTTTGGGTGAGAGCTATGGCCCCCAAAACCAGTGCGCAGGCAAGCGCCTGTGCACCTGTAATAGCTTCGCCGAACGCAAATGCACCGACGGCAAACATCGTGGGCAATTCAATACTTCCGACGACAGCGGTGCGCGTCGCCCCGATGATAGGTGAACAAATGGTGTAGATCAGTTGCGGGATGAGCGCCGTCACAAGGCCGATCCCGACGATTAGAACCCAGTCGTTCCCGCCTTTGGGCAGGATTTCACCGACGTCGGATGAAAGAATGAGTGGGGCAAGGCCGATGACCGACCCAAGCGACACTGACGCTATTCTGGCAAGAGGCGCAATGCGGGACAAGCGGTGCACAAGAACACATATGCCGAAGCCAAAACCAAAAGGTGCCGCTAATGAGATGAGGAGGGTTGGAATTTGGTCCACAGGCACAGATGCCGGAGACCCTGCAATTATCGCAGCGACAACGATCAACCCAGCCGCAACAAGACTGCGTTGCGTTGGTTGATCACCAAAAAGCACCCACGCGATGGCAATCGTAAACACTGGATACGTCATGTAGAGAACGCCAACCGTCGATGCGGGAACTGTCTCAAGAGCAGTGACATAGCCGACCCATCCAAGGCCCATCACCCCGCCTGCGACCATACCCCAGAGTATTTCCCGCCATTCTGAGCGATGCATCAGCAGTGCTGGCAACAGGACAATCGCTGCCAATATGTAACGGTAAAAAGCGACCGCGTAGGGCGCGAGACCTTGATCGGTCAACCCTCGGCTAAAATAGGGCACAAAGCCGAAACAGATGGACGCAAAAAGCACGCCAATGACAGCGATGGCAAAGGGGGTGCCGGTCCGCTTGGCTGATGTCGTTTGATTCATGTCTCACGATTATCACGCTACCCTGTGATTGCCATCATCAATAGAAATGAACGGCAGTTTTGTCCCGCACACCTGCCTCTCGATTGATTGATGATGAAGGTCCGCTCAGACCCGCCGGGGGCGAGATCCGTTTCATTCCCCCCTTCCCCGCCAGGAACTCCGCTAGCACTGGGCTGGCAGCACATTTCGCGCAGCTGAGCAGCTCCGAGCCCGCAAGCGAGGCCTTCGAGAGCTGCACGAGCCCGCCGGTTTCCTCGATGCGGTAGCAGCGGCGTTTTTGCCGCCCCCGCCTGTAGTGGGTCGCGGTGACGATCTGGCAGGTAATGCCATCGGTGAGCGTCACGGGCGCGGTGAGCCTGATCTTGTCGCCTTCCTCGTAATCCGGAATCGCAGCCCAATGCCGGCAGCGCTTGCGCCAGTCCTGGGCGTAGCTGCCTTCGTCTTTCAGGTCGGAGAGAAGCTCGATCAGCCCAAGGGGAGCACGAGACTCGTTCGGGCCAGCGCTTTCCTCCATGTCCTTGTAGCCCCAGCAGCCGTCATCGTATCGGGTGAGGAAGACAGCCCCGAAGGTGATGGAGCCATCCGCATCAGTCACATAGGTCGTGTCCTCGACCGGCGAGCCATCGATACTTGTGACCTTTGCCGCCGCGTACCAGGTGGAGCCGACTTTGCAGGCCTTGACCAGTTCGGTATTGTGCGTGTTGCCCTCGAAGGTGCAGAGCCGAAGCAACCACACCATTCGGTGGGGCAATTGACAACAATAGACATTTATGTCCACTCTTTTTGCATCTAACGTAGCCGCTTGATTGTCAACCGGCCTGCCAACAGGAGGATAGTAAGTGTTTTTCAGAAAAATCATGGTGTTGGGCGCGACAGCCGCAATGCTTGCCATGTCCCCGGCCTTGGCCCAGACCGAACTGAAGCTCGCCACTGATTCCGGCGCCAAGGGGTCTCCGTCTGGTGACGCGATGGATCGTTGGGCGACACTGATCGAGGAAGGCACCGATGGCGACGTGCAGGTCGATGTCTTCTACCAGAATGAACTGGGAAGCCAGGCCGAAGTCTTCGACCTGTTCGTTGCCGGTGACATCGACATGATGATCAACTGGCCGATCACCGCCTATGACGAACGCCTCGGCGTTCTGTTCACCCCCTACATGGTCACCAGCTGGGAAGAGGCCTTCGAGGCCTACAAACCCGGCGGCTGGGTCAACGACATGCTGGTGGGCATCTATGACGATCTCGGGCTCAAGTTCTTCGGCCCCTGGCCCGAAGGCTTCAACGGGGTCGCGTCCGCCAACAAATACGCCATGACCGAAGAAGAGGCCGCCGATCTCAAGATCCGCGTGCCTGCGATGTTCCCGATGGCCGAGTCGGTCCAGGCGCTCGGCTATCAGACGGCAACGATCGACTGGAGCGAAGTGTTCACGGCGATTCAGACTGGCGTGGTCGACGGCGACGGTGCGAATATCATCTACTGGGACTACGAGTATTTCCGCGATGTGCTGGATTACTACAACCATACGAAGATGCAGTTCGTAACCGGCGTGATCGCGATGAACAGCCAATCCTGGGACAGCCTGTCGGAAGAGCACCGCACTGTCGTTCAGGACGCGGCCATGACGGTCATGAGCGAAGCCTTCGATCAGGCGCAGGAGCGCGACCAATACTATATCGACAAGGCTCAGGAAGCGGGTATGGAATATGTCGTGCCCAGTGACGAACAGCTTGCCGAGATGGCCAAGAAGGTTCGTGCCGAGGTCTGGCCGCTGATGGAAGAACGCATCGGCAGCGAAATCATGGATACGATCCGTGAGAATGCTGGCGGGCAATAGAAGCTTGTCTCTCGTCAAGTCCATAGGAGAGGCCACCGCAAACGCCCTGAGCGCGATTGCGGTGGCCTCGTCCATCGTAGTGGCCGGGTTGATGTTTTTCCTGGTCATTGCCCGTTACGTGTTGGGCCTGTCGGTTGTCGGTCTGCACGAACTCATAACACTGGCGGCGGTCGCGCTTTACATGACCGGCGCCGTGATCGCCTCGCGCAAGCGCGAACACCTGACGGTGGACTGGATCGCCGGCAACATGACCGACCCGCAGAAAAAGGCCGCGCATGACCTGCTGATCGCGGTCCTGACGATAGTGGTCACGGGATTTTTCATCGTCTGGTCCTACTACATGTTCACTTGGGGCATGAAGCGACCGCAAAGCACACCGGCCTACCAGATTCCGCTCTGGATTCCCCAGTTTGCCATCGGCGTTGCCGCCGTCGGGTGCTTTTCCTATGCGCTGCGCGATGCGATCGATGCCCTTTTCCGCCTGAAACGGCGCTGAAACTCATGGAATTCCTCAGATGTATGCTCTGATCGCCCTTCCTTTGCTAATCATCCTGATGGGGTTGGGGCTTCCTGTCGCCTGGTCCTTCGCGGGTGTGCTTGCCTATCTGACCTGGGTGTATGACGCGAACCTGAACACGCTGATGCTGCAAGGGTTCCGCTCTCTCAATTCGGTGGTCCTGCTGGCATTGCCACTGTTCATCCTGACCGGCTACCTGATGCAGTCCGGCGGTATCGCTCAAAGGATCATCGCCTTCGTCAGCCGGCTTGCCACCGGGCGGGGCGGCATGGGCACCGCAATGGTGCTGTCCTCCAGCATTTTCGGCGCGATTTCCGGCACGGCAACGGCGGCGATCGCCTCGATCGGCTCCATAATGACCGATCCGCTGGTCGAACGCGGCTACCCTCGCGGGCGGATCGCCGCATTGCTCGGGATTTCGTCGCTGCTGGGCATCCTGATCCCCCCGTCGATCACCATGATCCTCTTCGCCGTGGTGACGCGTCAATCGGTGGCAGCGTGCTTTGCCGCCACGATTGGCCCGGCGATCATCCTCATTATCGGGCTGATCCTGTATAACCGGTTTCTGGTCGGGCGGGCCTTTGACGAGGTCGAGGCCCCGGAACCGGGCAGCGGCGAGAGTTTCGGCCGCGTGACGCTCAAGGCGCTGCCTGCCTTGTCGCTTCCCATCATCATCCTGGGCGGCATCTACGGCGGTATCTTCACCCCGACAGAAGCCGCCGCCGTCGCCGTCGTGGCCGCCCTTGTCGTGGGCGGGGTGATCTATCGCGAGTTCACTTGGCGCAGTCTCGGGCGCAGCGTGGTTCAGGCCGCCGAGACCACGGGTTCGATTATCCTGATCCTTCTGTTTTCCTTCATGATTTCGCGCATCCTGTCGTTCGAGCGGATTCCACAGGAAATGACCGAGGCAATTCAGTCTGTCATCACCAACCCCATCGGCGTGCTTCTCATGGTCAATCTCGTGTTGATCATCGCCGGGGCCTTGATGGACGATGTGTCGGTCACGGTCGTGATCGCCCCCTTGTTCCTGCCGCTGATGGTTGCCAACCAGATTGACCCGGTGCATTTCGCGGCGATCGTGGCCTGTTCGGTCGTGATCGGCGCGAACAGCCCGCCAGTGGCTCCCACGCTGTTCCTGTCATGCAAGATTTGCCGGGTTCCAATCCTGCAAGCTGTCGCTCCGGCATTCGGGCTGATCGGGTTCGTGGCCCTGCCGGTGATGCTGCTGACGACCTTCTGGCCGGATCTGTCGCTGACAATTCCGCGTCTGCTCGACCTTATGTAGAGCTCAGGTTGTCCGGGGTTACGCCCCGGACAACAGGCCGAGCCGCGTCCAGACTTCCGCGGCATCCGGGCCCGGCACCCAGACACGCACCGCGTCCCCGGAGCGCGCCACGAGACAGGCTTTCTCGGCAAACAGAGTCATGGCCGAGGGCGAGCCCGCCTGCGCAGACATGCAACTGCCCAGAAACGTGCCGTCCGCGTCCCCCGCGATGTCGATCATCACATACAGATCGTCCGCCGGGCTGAGGGCGTAACTGCCGTGCCAGCCTGCCTCGGCACCCAGCGGCTCGGGCGTGCAAAGCAGAGCCCGGTCCCGCGCGATGCGCAGGGCAAAACTCCCGGTTGCGGGAAGCTCCGCCAACAGCCCGATCATCGGGGCACCCTTTGCCAGCGCGGATATCGCCGCTTCCAGATCGCCGGAGACAAAGGCCGCGCCGCCGGGCGGCAAGCAGCTCAGGACAAGCCCCCCGGCCTCAATCCTGTTGCCGGGAGCCGGGGAGGGGTTGCTCCAGTCACGTTCACGCATTCAATCTCTCCCATTCCGGATCGAGCGCGCAGCTGCGGCAGACCCTGGCGCGGCCGGTTTCGCCCATGTGGAACGTGCCGACCTCGCCGCCGATCTGTGCGCGCCCGTTTTCCAGCAGCGCCAGCGCCACGGGGCGGTTCAGTGTCGGGCTGAAATAGCTCGATGTGACGAAGCCGAGCGAGCGCCGCTCTTCGCCGAGCGGGACGAGATGCGCCCCTGTCGGCAAGGGCGTATCGCCATCAATCTCAAGACCCACGAGCTGCCGCCGGTTATCGGCCGTCGCCTCGGGCGTGAACAGCGACCGGCGGCCGAGATACTCGTCCGTCCGTTTGTCACGCGGACCGCCCCATCCCAGATCGTGCGGCATGGTCAAACCGTCCGTGTCCTTGCCGACAAGGATGAACCCCTTTTCGGCCCGCAGGATCATCACGGCTTCCATGCCGATCCACCTGCCGTCGACCTCGGTGCGGGCCGCGTCGAGCGCCCGATGCAGCGCCGCGCCATGGCGGGCAGGCACGGTGAGTTCATAGGAGCGGTCACCGGTAAAGCTGACCCTTGCGACGCGCAGTGCATGATCGTTCCAGTCGGTTTCCATGACTGACATATGCGCCATGACATCATCGTCGAATATCTGCTCCGGCAACCCGGCCGCTTTCAGCAGATCGCGGGACCTGGGCCCGGTCACCGACAAGGTGACGAACCCGGCAGTGACATCATGAATAAAGCTGCGCGACGGATCGAAAACGTCCTGTCGCACTTCTTCAAGGATCATCCGCACGCTGGCCGCATGCGAGGATGACGCAGAAACGATGAACCGATCCTCGGCCAGGCGGAATACCACGCCGTCATCATGCACGATGCCGGATTCGCCGAGGATGAACCCGTAGCGCGCGCGCCCCGGTTTCAGGGTCGAAAGACGGACATAGCCGCAGTAATCCAACAGCTCCGCCGCGCCGGGGCCGATCACCTCGATCTTGCCCAGTGGCGAGGCGTCGTAGATCCCTGCGGTTTCGCGGGCGGCCCGCGCCTCGGCCTGCGCAAGGTCGGCCTCGTCTTCTGGCCCATAGGCCGATGGGCGCAGCCAGCCGCCATATTCCCGGAAACCGGCGGAGTGCCCCCGGTGTTCATCTTCCAGCGCCAGCCGCCTGGGCGCATTGAACAGCGCGCCGCGCCGCGGGCCTGCAATCACCCCGAGCGGCACGGGTGCGAAGGGCGGGCGGTATGTCGTGGTGCCGGTTTCGGGAATGCTGCGGCCAGTGAGTTCCGACATGGCCGCCAGCCCGGCAAAGTTGGAATTGCGTCCCTGATCGGTTGCCATGCCAAGCGTTGTGTAGCGCTTTAGGTGCTCGACCGAACGATAACCCTCCTGCTCGGCGAGCTTCACGTCTTTCAGAGTCACGTCATTCTGCGGGTCGATCCATTGCCGCCCGGGCAGGGCCGGATCAGGGCGCATCGCGGCGAGCTGCCAGTTTCCGGCCGGGGCCTGCGGAGCATTGCCCTCGCCGCCACCTGCAAGATGGCCTTGCGCCAGGGCTTCGGCCAGGCCGAACGCGCCATTGGCGGCCCCGGCAACGCGCAGTTTCGACGTGCCCGGGCGCGGCACGAGCGAGTCCGATCCGGCATCCCAATCCAGCTTGCCACCGGCCTGACAATGCAGATGCACAGACGGCGTATACCCGCCCGAAACCAGCACCGTATCAGCCTCGTGGCGCCAACCATTCACGACGACAGAGCGCACGGCGCGCTTGCCCTCGGCCCGCGTCAGCTTTGCGGAGGTCAGATGATGCACGCCGTCCGGCGGGGGCGGCGGTGTTTCGCGCGCATCGGCAAGCGTTACCGCACAGCCCGCACGCGCCAGGGCCTCGGCCACCGGATAGCTGGCGTCACTGCCTGTCGCCAGAACGATTTTCCGGCCCGCAACCGCGCCGTAAAGCGCCAAGTAATGCAGCGCGGCCTCTGCCGACATGACGCCCGGCAGATCGTTATTGGCAAACCATAGTGGGCGCTCGATCGCGCCAGCGGCCAGAACGATATCCCCGGCACGAATGCGCCAGTGCCGATCAGGCGCGCCGGTGCGACGCTCCCAGGCTGCGAAGAGGTTGTGATCGAACGCGCCCCAGAGGGTCGTTTCGGTCAGGATACGCCCCCCGGCGGTCTGAACCGCATCGGATGTTTCACGCAGGAAGTCGCGCCAGTCCTTTCCGTCGATCTCGCCACCCCGCCAGCGCAGGCTGCCGCCCGGTTCGGCGGCCTCATCCACAAGCCAGACCTTTCGTCCCGCCAGCGCAGCGGCCCGCGCCGCCGCCAGCCCCGCAGGCCCCGCGCCTATGACCAGCAGATCACAAGCGGCATTGACCTGTGGGCCATCGGCCGGGGGCCGGTGCCCGCTATCGAGCCGCCCAAGCCCGGCCATCCTGCGGATCATCGGCTCCCACCGCATCCAGCCGAAAGCCATGAAGGTCTTGTAATAGAACCCGCCGGGCAGGAACCGGTTTAGACGGTCGAGGATGGCACCCCGGTCGCGCAGGGCATCCGGCGCCGTATTCACCGAGCCGAGCGCCATGCCGTCGCGCAAGCTTTCCGTGGTTGCGCGGGTGTTCGGGGTGGTTCGGCCGTTCTCGGTGACATCGAAGATGGCGTTCGGCTCTTCGCCTCCCAACCCCCATAGCCCGCGCGGGCGGTGATACTTGAAGCTGCGCCCCAATACCTGCGTCCCCGAAGCCAGCAGGGCCGAGGCAAGGGTATCCCCGGCAAAGCCCGAGAGCGGTTTGCCATCGAAGCTGAAGGAACGCGGGGAATTTCGATCAATCGCATCCCCAGCTTTGTCGTGACGCCATCCGCTCATTCGTTTCGCCCCGGCAATGCTGTGCTGTCCAGAATGTCACGGCTCACCGTGTCCCGGGTCATCAGGAAGAACTCACCGCATGTCATGTGAACCCAGACCTCGGAGGATGGGCCGCGCGGCGCGTCGTTCATGTAAAGGTAATCCGCCCAGTCGGTATCCGAGGTCTCTTCTGCCGGTTCCGGGCGGTGCTTGCCCGCCTCGGCGGCAAAGTGAAACTCGGTCTCCTCTCGCGGACCACAGAAGGGACAGGTGAAAATCTGCATATCGGCTCTCCTGTCAGTGGGCGATGCCCGATCCCGCCGCTTCGTCGATGAGGCGGCCCCGGGCAAAACGATCAAGATCGAAGGGGCGGCTGATCTCGTGATGCTGCCCCTTTGCAAGAAGATGCGCGAGCAGCCACCCGCCTGCCGGGATGGCCTTGAACCCGCCGGTGCCCCAGCCGCAATTCAGGTAGAGCCCCTCGGGGCCGGCTGGGCCGATCACGGGGGAGCTGTCGGGCACCACATCGACGACGCCGGCCCATTGTCTGAGCAGCTTGAGCTGCGCAAAGGCCGGGAACATTTCTAAGAGCCCGGACAGCACGGTTTCCTGAGATGGCAGGTTGCCGCGCTGCCCGTGGGTCGGCACACGGTCGAGCCCGCCGCCGATCACCAGCTCGCCCTTGTCCGATTGCGATACATAGGTCCCCGTGCCCAGATAGAGCAGGACGATATCCAGCATCGGTTTGACCGGCTCGGAGACGAAAGCTTGCAAGGCGTAGTTATGTATCGGCAAACGCACCCCGGCCATGGCCGCGAGGCCGGGCGTTGCCCCCGCTGCCGCGAGGCCGACGCGATCGGCCCGGATCGTTCCCATGTCGGTTTCGACGCCGGTGATCCTGCCGCCCTCGATCAACAGGTCGGTGACGGTGCAGCCCTCGATGATATCCACGCCCATGTCGCTGGCACCACGGGCATACCCCCAGGCCACGGCATCATGGCGTGCCACACCGGCGCGTGACTGCCAGACACCGCCCATGCAGTTGTAGCGCGCATCGGCCGTTTGATTCAGCAGCGGGGCCCGGAGCAGGGCTTCCTCGGCACCCATCAGTTGGCCATCGACACCGTTGATCTGCATCGCATTGGCGATGCGTGTGCAGATTTCCATCTGCATCGGCGTATGCGCCGCAATCAGCATCCCCCGTTGGCTGAGCATGACGTTGAAGTTCAGCTCCTTTGACAGCCCTTCGTAGAGCTTCAGCGCGAGGTCATAGAGGGCCACGCTCTCCGGGTAGAAATAGTTCGAGCGCACCGCGGTCGTGTTCCGGCCCGTATTGCCGCCTCCGATCCAGCCCTTTTCCAGCACGGCGACCCGGCGCATACCGTGGTTCCTGGCCAGGTAATAGGCCGTGGCCAGACCGTGCCCGCCTCCACCGACGATGATCGCATCATAGGCCTCTCGCGGCTTGGCCTTGCGCCATGCCGGGCGCCATCCGCGGTGGGCGCGAAGCCCCTCGGTGGCCAGTGAAAAGGCGGAATAACGCTTCATGATTGCTCCACGGTTCGGGCAAATTCGATAAAGGAGTCGATCTCCTGTTGAGAGGGCTCGACCCCGGTGAAACATTTCAGGTAGCCCTCGACCCGCGATACACGTGTCGCGAGCGTCTCGGACAGTTCCAGTGCGTAATAGCCGATCTGCTGGTAATAGAGGACGCGGGCCCGGATATCGGCATCTTCGGGGCTGTAACCGAACCGTTCGAACATCCGCGTGAGCGCCTGATGGCGTATCTCGTCGCTGCGCGCGATGACCTGGCTCACCCTGGCATCGCGCCGCGCCCATTCCCGCACGGCGAAATCGAGACGGTAATCGAACCCGTCCGGCGCGATGATGCAGCGAAAGAAGTTGCACACGGCTTCGGTGATCGTTGCAGCGGACATCTCGGTGTAGCGCACCACAACATCCGTGTTCTTGCGCTTCCACTCTGCAAGCAACTGGTTCAGCAGGTCCTTGCGGCTCTGGAAATACCAGTAGAAGCTTGATCGAGAGACATTCAGCTTCTTTCCCAGCGTCAGGATTTTGACCTCGGACACACCGTGACGCACCAACAGCTCCATCGCCGCCTCCAGCCAGTCATCTCGCGTGACCTTCACGTTGCCGGCACTGGCCGTCTCTTCATTCGTCGAAAGTGTCTGGATCGGTCTTGTCATGGCATCCTCAGCTAACAGGGGCAGCACCGCCCATTGCGCTACGCTTTGCCACATATGCCCTCAGCCGGTCCAGCTTGCCGGGGTCGGCGGTTTTCGGGGCGCGATGATCCTCGACGATGTGTTTCCAGATGCCGACAGCCCGTTCCGACGCGCTCAGAGCGCCGCGCTCGCTCCATGTGCCATAGTTCGACAAATCCGCGACAAACGGTTGGTAGAACTCGGTCTGATATCGCTGCATGGTGTGCGCGGAACCGAAGAAATGTCCGCCCGGCGGCACTTCGTTTAGCGCATCGCGGGCAATGTCATCCTCTCCCGCAGTGGTCGGTGCGCAGAGTTCGGCCATCATCTGCACCGCTTCCAGATCGGTGATTAGCTTCTCGAACGACACCGTCAGCCCACCCTCCAGCCAGCCCGCCGAATGGACGACCATCGTGGCACCGGCCAACAGGCAGCCCCACAGACCAAACTGCGTTTCATGCGCGCCCTGTGCGTCGTTGACATTTGCCGCCGATCCGCTGGCACAGCGCCACGGCAGGCCAAGATGCCGGGCCAACTGTCCTGCCCCGAGCGAGGCCTTGAAATGTTCGGGCGTTCCAAAAGCGGGTGCGCCCGATTTCATGTCGACATTCGAGGTGAACGTGCCATAGCAAACCGGCGCCCCCGGCCCGGCAAGCTGGGCAAGCGTGATCGCCCCGAGGGCCTCGGCATGGCCGAGGGTCAGCGCACCGGCCACGGTGATCGGTGCCATCGCTCCCATCAGCGTAAAGGGCGTCACGACGGACATCTGCCCGTAGCGGGCGAAATCTATCAGCCCCTGCGCCATCGGTATGTCGATCTGGCGCGGGGAATTGGTGTTGATGATGGTGTAGCAATGTGGCTCCGCCGCCAATCCGTCATCCGACAGACCGCGGAAATCGCGCAGCATTTCAAAGCTTTCCGTCACCTGCGGCGTGCCCCGCGCAAAGACAAAGGGCAGTTTGTCCGTCAGTCCCAGTTGCCCTTGCATCGTGAAGTAGTGGCGCAATTCGGGCGCAACGTCCTGCGGCTCGACAAGGGGCGGGATCATGTGCAGCACATCGAAATGATCCGTCAGCTTGAGCAGATCGAGAAAATCCTGCCCCGTCGCCGTTCGCCGCCCGCGTTCATGATCGGTTGCATAGGGCGCTCCTGCACCCGGAAGAAAGGCCAGATTGCCCAATTCCAGCGTCACATCGCGCGCGGGCGCGCCGGCGCGGCAATGGATCGAGCGCGGGGCCTTCGCCAGTGCCGCCTCGACGATTTCGCGCCCGATATGAACCATTTCGGTCTCATCGTCGATACGCGCCCCGGCCGCGCGAAAAAGCGCACGCGCCTCGGGCAGCAGAACCTTGACCCCCAGCTCTTCCAGCACCGAAAGCGCCTCGGTATGGATCGCTTCGACCTCGTCCTGCGAGAACACGGTTTGCAGCGTGAACGGGTTGCGCAACTGGTTGTAGTTCACCACGCGCGCCGAACGGCCCCCGGCGGCGCTGCTGCGCCGCCGCCGCCCGCGCCGGTCCTTTTCGCCCGCCGTGCGTCTCATCCGCGCATCGCCTTGCCCTGCGGGTCATAAGGCGACGGGGCGATGACCCGCGCCGCGCGCTCCTGGCCAACGATATGGGTGGTCAGTTCGGTCCCCTCGGCGGCGCTGTCGCGGTCCAGCATCGCCATCGCCATCGACTTGCCAACGGTGTGGCCATAGCCTCCAGAGGTGATGAACCCGACGCGCCTGCCGTCTTTCCAGACCGGCTCGAACCCGCTGGCGTCGGCGTCATCGGCATCGACTTCGAGCGTGACGATCAACTCGCTCGGCTCCCCGCCGTCGCGCTCGGCCAAGGCGGCCGCGCGGCCAACGAAATCGCCTTTGTCCCAGTCGATCCAACGGTCCATGCCCGTCTGCGCCGGAGTATAGCCCTGGGTGAACTCCGCCGACCAGATACCGAAGGATTTTTCCAGTCGCAGCGACAGCAGCGCATTGAAGCCGACTTCGCGCAGCCCCAGTTCGGCCCCGGCTTCCAGGAGCATCTTGCGCAGCGTGATATGTTCCAGTGCCGAGCAGTGGATTTCAAAGCCCGCCTCACCGGAAACCGACAACCGCCCGACTTTGGCCCGGATCAACCCGAAATCAAACGTTCCGCAACCCATGAAGGGCAACTGGTCAAGTGGCCCGTCGGTCAATTGTTTCAACACCTCGAGGCTGTTGGGACCCGCAATGCCGAAGCCCACGGTCGCATCCGATATATCGCGGATGGCAACGCCATCCTTCATGTGGTCCTCGAACCAGCGCATGTGCCACTCACGCAGATAATACGACCCCATGATCCAATAGCTGCCGTCGCCCCAGTTCATGATCGTCAGGTCGCCCTTGAGCTTGCCAGTCTCGCTCAGCATCGGGGCAAGCCGTGCGCGCCCTGGATCGGGCAGCGTCGAGGCCATGATCCAGTTCAGCCAGCCTTCCGCCTCGGGGCCTGTCACCTCGAATCGCGAGAAGCCGGAAATATCCAGAAGCCCGGCCGCCTCGCGCACTGCCTTGCATTCCTGTGCAACGATCGGGAACGCGTTCGAGCGTTTCAGCGTGGGCGTTTCCTCGAACTCGGGTGTCGGAGCGAAGTAGAGCGGCAGTTCCAGGCCATAGCTCGCCCCCCAGCGGGCGCCGGCGGCGGACATGTCGGAATAGCTCGGTGAGACCTTCATCGGGCGTCCGGCGGGCAGCTGCTCGTTGGGGTAGGTCATCACGAAACGCCGGGTATAGAACTGGCCCGTGGTTTCCTTGATATACTGCTTGTTCTCGGCAAAATCGCCATAGCGGGCGACATCCATGCCGAACACATCCGCCTCCGGTTCGCCATGGATCATCCATTCCGCCAGGCTCTTTCCGACGCCCCCACCTTGCAGGAACCCTGCCATGACGGCGCAGGCGCACCAATAGCCCGGCTTGCCGCGCACCGGGCCGACAAGCGGATTGCCATCCGGTGAGAAAGTAAAGGCCCCGTTGACCCAGGTTTTCACGCCGACATGCTGCAAGGCAGGATAACGTTCGAACCCAAGGATCAGCTCTTTCTCGATCCGATCCGGGTCTTCCTGCTGCAATTCGAACCCGTATTCCCAGGGCGCGCCGTCCATCATCCAATGTTCGTGATCGACCTCGTAGATCCCCAGCAGGATCCCTTTCTGGTCCTGACGCATGTAGGTGAACCCCTCAAGATCCACGACCAGCGGCAATTCCTTGTCCAGTTCGGCGACCTCGGGGATCGTGTCAGAAATCAGATAATGGTGGTTGAGCGGGGATACCGGCAGTTCGATTCCGGCCATGCGGCCGACCTGCTTGGCCCACAAGCCCGCGGCATTGACCACATGCTCGGCCTGGATCGTTCCCTTCTCGGTGACGACTTCCCAGCCGTCTCTGGTCTGGTTCAACTCCAGCACACGATTGTGCTCGATAACCTCGGCCCCGTATTTCTTGGCTGCACCGGCATAGGCATGGACCGTGCCTGTCGTGTCGATATAACCCTCGCGCTCGGCCCACATGCCTCCCAGGATGCCGTGTGGCGACATGATCGGGCACAGGTCCGCAGCCTCTTCAGGGGTGATCAGATGCACATCTTCAATGCCGATGGACTGGAACGTGCGATAAGCCGATTGCAGCCATTCCCAACGGTCGGGCGTGCCAGCGAGCGTCATGCCGCCCGTCATGTGCATACCGACCGACTGTCCGCTTTCCTCTTCGATCTCGGAAAGCAGGTCTATCGTGTAGGCTTGCAGGGACGCAATGTTTGGGTCCGCATTCAGGGCATGGAAACCGCCAGCCGCATGCCAGCTCGACCCGGCGGTCAGAACCGACCGTTCAACGAGGCAGACATCCGTCCATCCCATTTTTGCAAGATGATAGAGGACGGATGCCCCAACGACACCGCCCCCGATAACCACAACGCGATAATGCGATTTCATAGTGCCCCCCTTACTTCGCTTATGGCACGATGGTAGAGCTATTGGACAGTTATGTCCACTGTCCGTTGTCAGAGTTTTTACGCCAAGTGGTGGCCTGGTCTAAGAAAGGGTAAGGCTCATCTGGTTGGTCCGATTACGCCGCGGATTTGCAGTCAGGCATCCTCGACAACCTTGCCACGCACCGCAACGTTGAGGTTGCAGAGGCGCTGCGGCAGGCCGGGTGCTGGTTCCTCTACCTGCCGCCATACTCCCCGGACCTGAACCCCTGTATGGTTGGCTCCTGCTTGGCAAGGGTTTTGTGAACTTTCGACGACTGGTCGGCTGCGGCCATGTATTCGGCGTCTTTTTGCAGCAGATATGCTGCGCGCCATGATGAATTTTCGCCGGACGTGTGGGTCCCACTCAATCGAACGCGCTTCAACGTCGCTTGGAGTTCATCGGGATGTCCCGTTTCGTCCTCTCCGTCAGTTCGCCATCACCTCACGTTGCGCCTCACCATTCCTTCAGACCGCTCTCAGGCGGGCATGACCCTGACCTGCGGTCTGTAGCTGGTTCCATCGCGCAGAAGCGCATAGATCATCCGCGCCATGCGGTTCGCCAATGCGATCGCGACGACCCTGGTCTCCTTGGTCGCCAGTTTCCGCGCCAGCCAGTCCGTTCCCGGGTGGCGGCTCCTGCGCCGGACCATGATTTGCTCCATGGCACCAAGACATAGCAATCTCCGGATGTAACGGTTGCCCATCTTTGAAATGCCGCCGCTTCGTGGCTTCCCGCCGGTCGAATGCTGCTTCGGCGTGAGGCCGAGCCAGGCGGCATAGTCCCGCGCCGAGGAGAAGTTGCCGACATCCGGTGTCGTCGCGGCACTTGCGGTTGCGGTCAGCACGCCCACTCCGGGGATCGATGCCAGTCGCCGGCTCACCTCACTTTGCCTATGGACCTCTTCGATCTCATCGGTCAGTCGGTCGATCCTGTCTTGCGTCTCGGCGAGTTGATAGAACAATACCTGTATCGGCAAACGGGCGGCCTCCGGCAGGGCATCTCAATTGATGCGGTGGATGCCCCCACCCGACGGCATCGAATGTGCCATAACCGTTTCATAGGAACCAACATGAGGGAGGCATCCATGTCAGAGATTAGCATATTGGCGATCGATCTTGCCAAGGGCAGTTTTCAGGTTTGCGGTGTCAAGGCTGATTGCGCAGCTTCTTTCAAGAGCGCGTCGAAATTGTCAGGTGGATTGCCATCTTCCAACATCCCTTTGAACGTCGCATAGGCATCCGTCTTGCTGCCGTAGGCGCGCAGGGTCTTGTCGTCGTTCACCCAGGCCACCACGATGACCTTCGCATCGCTGTTGAACCGATAGAACAGCCGATACTGCTGGAAGAATTTCGCCCGGAACCAGTGCTTGCGGTGATCGCCGAGTGTGCCGCCTTGCCGGAAAGCGGCGGCACCCGGATCTGCAGGTATGGCCTCGGTGACCAGCTTGAAGATGGCGGCCAGCCGTTTCGTCGGGTTTTTCTTGCGCCAGGTCTTTGGATCGCGTGCCTTACGCGCTTCAACTTCCTCGATCAGCCCTTCGAGCTGGTCCAGAAAGAGCGGATGCGCATAAATCGACCATCCGTTTACGACAAGGGGCGCCCCTGCGGGCACGCTATCGCCGCTCATTCATCCTCGAGCGATAGCGGCGCATCGAGATCGACGTCAACGTCTCCGACCAGTGCTGCAAGACGGTCATGCAAAGCCCCATCGAACGCCCGAATGCGGTCCGGATGCGCCTTGATATCGGCCTCGACAAAATCGAGAAAGGCGCCAAGCGCGGGATCATCCTCGTCGCTGCGCACGGGCTCGATATAGACCCTGCCACTCGGCTCGGTGCAGTAGCGAATCTGGTCGCCCTTGCCCAGCTTGAGCTGCTTGCGCACACCCGCCGGCACGGTCGTCTGATACCGATCCGTGAGTTTCGAGACATCTTGTGCGAGCGCTGTCATGGCAGTCTCCTGAAGAAAAGGGGCTTTGCTGCCCGCGATAGGTAATGCATTTGCATTGCCTTGTCAAGACAAGCCGCAGCATCTGCTGTCGCCGGGCAGGTCGATGAGCTGTCCGGCGCAGCACCTATTCTCGCCCCGCTAGGAACTCCGCCAGCACCGGGCTTGCCGCGCCCTTCGCGGAGCTGAGCAGCTCCGAGCCCGCAAGCGAGGCTTTCGAGAGGCGCACGAGCCCACCGGTTTCCTCGATGCGGTAGCACCGGCGTTTTTGCCGCCCGCGCCTGTAGTGGGTCGCGGTGACGATCTGCCAGGTGCTGCCGTCGGTGAGCGTCACCGGTTTTGCGAGCTTGATCTTGTCACCTTCGTCGTAATCCGGGATCGACGCCCAGTCCCGGCATCGCTGGCGCCAGTCCTGGGCATAGCTCTCTGGGTCCCTCAATTCCGAGAGCAGCGCCAGAAGGCTGAGCGGAGCGCGCGACTCGTTCGGGCCAGCGCTTTCCTCCATGTCCTTGTAGCCCCAGCAGCCCTCATCGTATCGGGTAAGGAATACGGCGGCGAAAGTGATCGAGCCGTCAGGATCGGTGACATAGGTCGTGTCTTCGACAGGGGTGCCGTCGAGATTGGTGACCTTTGCCGCCGCATACCAGGTGGAGCCGACCTTACAGGCCTTGACCAGTTCGGTTTTGCGCCTGTCGCCCTCGAAGGTGCAGAGCCGGGCAATTTCCGCTTTCTCATCCGCGTAGGTCTGGACGCGGCGGTCCGTGTAAAACAGCCATCCCATCTCAGAGTCCTTTCTTTCATAAGGGAAAATTCGTATCGCCAATGTCCCGGGAGCGCGCAGCGCGGCAGGGTATTGGCGACGCAATTGCGAGAAAGGGCGCGTTAAGCCGCCCTCCGATCATCGAGTTCCATCAGCGCATCGAGCGGCACGCGGTAGGGCTGCATGGCGTCGAAATCCTCGCAATTGCCGCAGTTCTGCACGATCGCGAAGGTGTCGCAGGCATCCTTGAGAATGACCCGGAAGGTGCCGCCGAGGCCCGAGGGCACCTCGTAGGTCCCGCCGATGAGATAGTCCGAGGCCCGGCGCACGAAGACGCGGATACTGTGGCCATCGGTGGCGAGCCGGATCGCCCCCCGCCCCCGGTCGATGAGCACCTGCACGTCATCCAGGATGTCGGTGTAGAATTGGCCGGTCAGATCGCGAAACGCCATGCGGCGCTGCGCCATCCAGTCGGTGTCCCGAAACGGGTTCATGCCGTCGGCGAAGGCGAAGGAGGGATCGGCCTGTTCGGTGGTGACGATACGGGTGGTCGTGCCATCGATGCCGTTCGAGCGCAGATGCACACCATTGCCGACGATGAGGATCAGGGCTGGCCTGTCCACGGGCCCGTTCCAGTTGGGCAGGAAGGTTTTGCAGGCGCGCGCATGTGCGATTTGCGCCGCAACAGCGGAGGCAGAGAACTTGAGAATAGCCATGGGGATGTCTTTCCGTTGGGTGTGGGAGGGTCGACCCGCGCAGGCGGAAGGGCTCGCGCGGGTCGCGTGAGAACTCAGGCCGCTTGTGCGACCGCGCTGTCTGGCTCTGGGGTTTCCGCAGTGATCTCAGCCTCATCACAGGCGACGCCGGCGGTCTGCATCATGGGCGGGCACCAGGCGGCCACGGCAGCGCGTTGTGCATCCGTGAGCGTGGCGAAAGGCTCGGTGAAGAGCTTGTCGCAGAAGGCCACAATCTCTTTCTTGCTCGACGAGGCCAGCGTCACCGCCTCCTGGGCCAGACCCAGATCCTCGCCGAGGATTTTCAGGAGCCAGGCCTTCTTGAAGCGGTTGAATAGCGCTGCGCTCGGCGTCCAGTGGGCGCGGATGTCGGGCATGATCTCGATCTCGAAGTCATGCATCAGGCTGTCGCGCCGCGGGTCCCGGGCAAAGCAGGACTGCGTGGTGCTGGCGGTGGCATAGGCCACGAGCTTGGCCTTCTCGCCGGCCTCCAGCGCGCGAAATGCCGCGAACTGATCGGCGGGCGAACGGCTGTCATCGAGCCACGACAGGTCGAGCACATCATGCGCCGCCGCCACCTGCTCAAGCGAGGTCTCGTCGATCTCGTCCATCTTGGCATGGCTGCGGTATTCCTTGCGGGCATCGATCTTGATCGCCTGCGTGACACTCATGCCGCTGGCCAGAACGTCACTGACCAGCTTGAAGAGCGTCAGATCGAGCGTGGCCTCCGGATGCAGCGCCATCGCGGCGCCAAGGGCCATGGCTCGCTCGGTCTTGAGGTCCTCGGCCAGCGAGGCCGGGTAGCTGATCTCGCCGGCGTCCGGGGTTTCTTCCCCGGTCGGGCTAGCCGAGGAGCCGCGCGCGCCCTCCTCTTTGATGGTGTCTTCCGGGCGGACGAGACCAACATGGAGCGTGATCTGCCCACCCTGCCACGACGCGATCACCCCAGACCGCGCGAGGTCCTCGGCGCTGTAGGCCTCCTGCAGGTCGCGGGCTTCCTCTTCCAGAGCGTCCACGCGCTCGTAAAGGGCATTGTAGGCACCGTCCTCGAGCTCCTCATCTTCCATCTCGAGCTGCAATTTCTCAAGCTCGGCGGCGATCTCATCGATGCGCTTCTGCGCAGCCTCATCCGGTTCGATCGGGCCGGGATAGACGCGGCCGTAGTCGGCCATGGTCGCGTAATCATAGCGGACCATCGCATCGGCCCAGGCAAAGCCCAGCCTCATACGCGCCTCTTCGGCAGCGGCACCGAGCTTCTCGAGCAAGATGGTCTCGACCAGAGCGGCATCCTCGAGCACGGAATGCTCTTCCAGAAGGTCAGCGGCGACAGCGCCGCCCCGCGCCTCGTAGTCCGCGCGCACGAAGGCCCCGATATCGTCACTGACCTGCACACCGCGGGATTTGAGCGCCTGACGGACGGTGTAGGCCTGCAGATAGCCGCCGTCTTTCGTGAGCGCCTCGAAGACCTCGCGCTGCGCCTCCTGGCTCGGGTGCTCGGCGAAGGCCTTCATCGTGTCGAGCGTGATCATCTTGCCCCGGGCCGCGGCGCGGATGTCGGGGTGGATCAGGCCATAGCGCAACCGGCCTTTCACGGCCGCCACCGTGGTGCCGAAGGTCTTTGCGATCGTCTCGGGCGTCTGGCCGTCGACCTCCATCATCCGGGCGAAGGCCTCGAATTCGTCGATGGCATTCATCGGTGCCTGGGTGATGTTCTCGGCGAGCGACAGTGCCGTGGTGACGTCGCAGTCTTCCGGCACAAGGCGGCAGTCCACCTTGGTCTTCGCAGTGAACCCCTTGGCGGCCTTGTCGGCAACCAGCTCCTTCAGCGCGGCATGGCGCCGGCCACCGGCGAGGACAGCGTATTTGCCGTCGAGCTTCTGAACCAGGAGAGGCTGGAGCAGGCCCAGAATAGCGATACTGGCCTTCAGATGGGCGATGTTCTCGGGGTCATAGGTTTCCGGCGCGTTGCTGCGCACATTGGCGGGATGCGGGACCAGGTCGCCGATGGCGATGGTGAGAGGGGCAAAGCTTGTGGTCATGGGATATCCTTCCAGGTGGGTGAGGTGTGGCCCGCGCGCGCGCGACCAATCCCCGGCTTCAGGGATCACCACGACAAAAGGCCCACTTTCCCTTTGAGGGGTCAGTGGGCCTTCATCGCGTGGGGTGTCAGGAGGGGAGTCCCCTGCCCTTCTACCAGTCGCGCGCCAGCATGATGGTCAGCACGCGCATGGTGGTGGCGAGATTGTCCGGGGTCTCAGCCCCGTAGCGGAAGTCAGAACCCGCCTCATAGAGATCGATCTTCCAGAACACGGTCTCGTCCCGGATCTCGACCGCCCCGAAATCGTGCCAGCCTTCCGGGTCATTCTCAGGCTCGAATGTGGCAAACTCACCGGTCGCCTTCACCGCCTCGGCCATGAAGCCGTCACCGGCCTCCATAAGCGAGCGGGTGACATGCATGCGGCCCTGGATGGGCTGCGCGGGTGGCACTCCAAGGCACGCGAGCTTGCGAAACGCGTCGTTCTGCGCCGCGATCACACTCGGATCCGGACGGTCTGGCTGGGGGTGTGCGGTGATGGTCATGGGGCATTCCTCTGTGAAGTTGAAACACCCAATCCAAAGCCTGCTTTTTCTTTTCCGCCTGGCGGCAGGACCGAAGCAGAAAGTGCCCTACCCGAACAGCCCCTTGGGTCTGTAATTCGGGTTGGGGATGGTTTCGATCCAGCCGCCTTGGTGCTTGATGGTCTCAAGTGCCGCCGAGAGCGGATAAGCGCCCTCGGACGGGCTCCACCAATAGGCGCCGTGCTTGAAGGTGATGATCTTGCGGCGGCCGTCGTTGAAGCAGGCCACCCGCAGCGTCTTGGGTTCCTTACGTGACATGGGCGTCTCCGTTCTCCCTGTGGTCAGGCGGCCTTGGCTCGGCCCCCTGCCCTGCCCGCCTCCGATCTGGCGATCAGGTAATCACAGGCGCGCTGCGCATCCGCGGCGTGCTTGAAGATCGCACCCTTGTCCGACCGAAGAACGCGCAACCAGTTATGGAGGTAGGCAGCATTCATCTCGAGCGTATGCGCCGTAAAGCCGAGCGTCTGACCCAGGAACACCGAGGTCAATTCCGCGACGATCTCCTCGCGCGCGTAAGAGGTGTTGCCAAACTTCGAGAACCCGAAATCACGGTTCAGTCGATGCCGGGCCTTCGTGGCATGGGCCAGCTCATGGGCCCAGACCCCGTAGAAATTGCGCGGGTCCTGGAACCGCGTGATGGATGGCATGTAGACCTTGTCCACGGGGGGCAAATAGTACGCCTCCGTGCCCGTGAAGACGGTCGTGATGTCGATGGCATCGAAAAACGCCTGCATGTGCGGGATGGGCTCGGACGGCGGATGCTCGGGCGCGGGCTCCGGGTCTGGGAAGAAGCTGTCGGGCAGGCCATCGATCTGGCAGGCATTGAACACGCGGTAGGATTTCTGGAAGCGGAAGATGCGGGCTTCCTCGGAGCGATCATCGCCATCGCTGCGGTCGTCCTCGCCGCCCGCGTCTTTCCGGCTTTGGCCGTAATAGACGACGACAGAGGATTTCTCGCCCTTGCGGACCTTTGCGTCCAACGCATTGGCCTGAGGCAGAGTCATCCAGAAGGGAGAGCTGTGGCCCGCCATCACGGTCCGCATCGTCAGCAGGAAGTTGTTCACCCCCTGGTAGGGTTCGCCGCCCACGCGCAGGGGGCGTGAGCTGCCGCCTGCGGTCCAGGGCTTGCGCCACGGCAGGACGCCGCGCTCGATGATGCGGATGATTTCGTTTGTGATGACCTCGGAGGCATCGAATTTGGTCGTGCGGGATCGGGCCATGGCTGGCCTCCTTTCGAGTTTTGGTGAGAGGGAATGGTGATCAGATTGACTGAAGGGGCCTCGGATCGTTGGCGATCCTGGCACCGAGGGCTTCGACCATGTCGATGTAGACGGTCAGCGAGACGGATCTGCCAGAACCGCAAGGATCAGGGTCGACCGATCCGTCCCGCGCCACCCGCGGCAGTCTCGCGAAGGCAATGACATCGGTGACGGGTCGGATATCGATGAAGGGCGTCCCTCGTGCGACCGCAAGAGTGGCCAAGGGAAAGCGCTCGATCGGCGCGAAGGTCGAAACGGTGGTCCAACCGAGATGGAGGAATGTCCCACCCTCCCCGCAGATCACGTGCGCGTTTGGCAATGACGCCGCCTGCTTCAGATAGCCGAGATCACGCAGGACGGTCTCACGCTCGAGCTGCAGTGCCTGGCCCGTCTGGCCGGTTCGGCGTAGTTCCTTGTGCCGCCACCACGAGGCGGCGGTCGCGCGTAACACGCACAAGACACCTGTTTGCATCGGAATGCCCTTCATCAATAACAGCAGACCGGAATCCGGCCCGGACCCATCTGAGGGACCCCAAAGGCCCTCATCCGTCAGTCACAAAACCCGAAGGACACTTTCTCTTTTTCCGGCCCCTTTGGGCACACAACAAAACCGAAAAGCCCGGCCCTTCTGCCGAAGCCATTGATTTCATGCAGCAATTCTAGGGCGGCAACCAAGATCGGCAACACATATCGGCAAAACCTTGCTTGAAAGTACGAAATGTGTATATTTTTCAATTACTTTGCAAACATAGAAGATCGGCAAAATGCTGGAAACACCCGCCAGGATCGAACCCTGCTTCTTCGAGGAGCATATTCCTACAGAACTGGCAGACCTTTCGGTCGACATCCAGAGGGAAGCTACTGGGCTGGGACAAGGGCTACATCCTGACAGCACAGCCGAGCTTGCCGATCTCGTCCGCGTGATGAACTGCTACTACTCCAACCTGATCGAAGGACACAACACGCGCCCCCGCGACATCGAAAGAGCGCTGGCTGGTGCCGAGCTTGAGGAAGAAACCCGCACTCTCGCCCTTGAAGCCCGGGCGCACGTCATCGTTCAACGGGCCATCGACGAGATGCATCGCAAGGGCACCCTGCCCCGCCCCACATCCGTCGAATTCCTGACTTGGGTCCATAAGAGCTTCTACGACGAGATGCCCGACGAGTTTCGGGTCATCGAACATCCCGACGGCACACAAGAGCCCATCGTTCCGGGGCGTATCCGCCAGGAAGGCGATCGGGAAGTTGCGGTCGGGCGCCACCTACCTCCATCATCGTCGCGCGTTGCGGCGTTCATGGATCACTTCGACAATCGGTTTCAAATTGCGGAGCGGTCTTCGAGCGGACGGATCATCGCGATCGCGTCTGCACATCACCGGGTGAACTACATCCACCCTTTCCCGGATGGTAACGGCCGTGTCAGCAGACTGATGTCTCATGCCATGGCCCTCACAGCGGGGATTGGTGGCCAAGGGCTCTGGTCCGTATCACGTGGGCTGGCCCGCGGGCTGACCGATCGGGGCGAGTACAAACGGATGATGGATCTGGCGGACAGTCCACGCCGCGGAGACCGCGACGGACGGGGGAACCTGTCAGAAGCGGCACTGAAGACGTTCAGTGAATGGTTCCTAAAGGTGACGCTCGATCAGATCATCTTCTCAGCAAGATTGTTCGATCTCGGCGGACTGGACCAACGGTATCGTCGTCTTGTTGCAGATACCATCGATGACAAACGCGCACCCGATTTGATTTCGGCCGTTCTTCGGCATGGAGCACTGGAACGTGGTGACGCGCAGATTGTGCTCAAGACGTCCGAGCGTACGGCACGCAATACGTTGAGCAAACTCACGGCCGCCGGATACCTGACCTCCGCATCTCCGAAGACTCCGGTGCGGTTGGCGTTTCCGTTAGATTATCGAGAGCGGCTCTTTCCAAACCTCTTTGGAGATGGTGACCTGCCGGTGGAGCGCTAGAATTACAACGAGAGAAAACTGATTGTATCCTGCAACGATTGGCGGCTGGAACCACTATGTCCGCTTGGTCTCCAATTTGTCCACCGCGGTGGACATCTTCTGTTCCGAGGTTAGCTGAACGATCGTACATCATCGCTTGGGCCGGTCTCGGGGTGACCTCTTTGTGGTGATCGGAGAGAAGGAGCTGTCATGAGCGTGGTTCCCGGTCAGACGTCCACCGCGGTGGACACTAGGCGAGACTCTTGTTCGTTTTGGACAGGCGCTTAATTAGAGAGACCGGATCAAATTGGGTTTGACGTTGGCCCAGAGTGATACTGTGAAAGTAGGCTCCAAAATCCCTGATGCGTTGTCCTAGCTGTAGCATGATGAAAATCGCGCATGATGCTTTCTGCGTTCCTACAGTCTTTTTTGCTTTCTCGAACGTTTCTGGGTGTATTCCCATCATTGGAGCAAGATTTCGAGCGTGAGCCTCGATGTCCATCCAATCTCGAAGCTTTTCTGTGGCAAATGCGGTCGCCTGGTCACAGACCGAAGTTAGTAATTCTGGTTTAAGTACTTCTTTGCCTACGTTGCTATCTAAATCTTTTTTTTCTTCGTCAGACTTAGATTGATGCCGGGCAGATTGTCCGTCATTGGCGGGCAGTTGCATTGTTTCTGGTGGATCATTCGGGGTGGATAAACTCTGGCATTCTGCGTCCGTGTCGGAGAGCAGTGCGCGGTATTCGGGGAGGCTTAGCTTCCTGCGTAGAGTTTTTCGTGCGTGGTTGATGAATGTGTTGTTGGGATCATGCTCTTCCAAATGGGCGAGCTTTGTGAGGATCTGTTTGCGGACAAATATCCGATCCCGCCGGTTATTCTCCATTTCTTGCGCGATGGTGATAAGCTCGCTCGCACGTTGGAGCAGGGGTGCAAGCGACAATCCATAACTGATGCACTCCCCGCCAGATGAGCGAACGCGGTAGCGCTTTCGGTTCGAGCTGTCATTGCGCTTGATGAATCCGAGTTCGACGAAGCGGTTGATGTGCCTGCGAAGTGTCCGTTCGTCGATGCCGCCAACTCGTTGGCAGATTGAATTGTTCGACGCAAAAACCGTTTCGCCGTGGCCAGGTTTCAAAAAGCTGAGCATTGCTTGAAGGGTCTGGATGTGGCCAGGGCGAAGCCCGAACACGCTGCGCGCGTCTCTCAGGGCCCGGAAGATGGTCCAGATATCGATTTCAGATGCGGGAGTTGAGCCGCATGATGCATCTGCACCAGCAGCCTCGATTGATAGTTTTGTAAATGCCATGATTTGATCACGATGACCGTTTGGCCCACAGCTTCCCTGTCTCCTCCCAAGATTTTATCTGGGAAAAGGCAATAAAAATCGGTTCACCGAATCGGTGACTCTTGACCGGTTTGCTGGAGGTTGCTACATCATGGGTGCAAATCGAATGATGAGGGCTCTCCAGGGGAAACTTTGGGGGGCTCTTTTCTTTCTGGTCTTCGCTTTTCTCCTTTGCTCGGGTTCCTCTATGTGGCTTGGGTTAAGACCCAGAGCCGCTCTCATTCCGCCAAGTATCGAAGAGTTGCAAAAGCGCGGCTTCTGCACGCTCCTCGAGCCACTGGCCGAATTCCGGGTTGTCCTTTTTGGCGATCTTGATGGCGATCGCTTTCTGATCGACAGTCAGCGTTCCGACAGTGTTGCCGCTCTCATTCTTGACGACGGACGTCACGCCGCGACTGGTCGGTTTTTTGTCTGCACGCGCCTTGTGCGAGCAAGCAGAATAGACCGCCTGAAATCTCTCGGGGCTTGGAGTGTCGTCGGGCAGGGCGGCGATCACCTCTTTGGCCGAATTCACCAAGTCTACCTTTCCCGATAGGGCCGCTAAATCACCCCACTGCCGTCTTCCGATGCCATGTGCCGGCCCGATAAGCTGAACAAGCCCATCAGGCAGTTGATCGATAACGACCCGGTGGTTGGACACGCCTTGCCGGGTTAACCCCAAAGCATCCTGAATGACGCCGGGTTTGTACCCAATTTCCTGCATCTCCCTGATAAACAAAGATTTTTCGATGAAAGACGGATCAAGTCGAAGGTTGTTCTCTTGACCCTGTGCGATAAGCGAGGCGTCGTCGTCCAATGTGCGAACGATTGCCTTGACCGTTCCTCCGATCTTGCGGATCGCTGCCAGTCTACGGCGGCCGTAGATGATGCGGTATCTGTCGGGTTGGCCCGATGGGCGGACCATGATCGGCACTTGTTGGCCATGCTTGCGAATGCTCTCGGCAAGCTCGTCGATACTCGTATCTTCCAGCACCAACCGATCGCGAAGGCCATCCATGTCAATCTGATCGGGTTCGATGTCCCGGATCGAATTGGCCGTGATTTCGCGCAAGGAGTCCCGCAAACCGCCAACAGAGCCGGGCAGCTTTGCAGTTTTTTGCAGGGTAGGGGAGGGAGCCGCGCTCTCTTTTTCGTCCTTCGGAGGTTGGTTGAAAATGTTTCTGGCCATCAGCGACGTCCCCATGCCATTTGGATCGTCTGCTCCAGTTCATCGGCAACGCCGTTCACGCTGGTCAGAGCGCGATCAATCGTTTTCCTGATGAACTGGCCGGGATCAACTTCATAGACGGTCTGCTGGGTCATTCCGGCGTCAGAGATTGCGGTAGACTTCAGCATGGGTTCAGTCATGACCTGGCCGGCGAGAATTGATCTCAGGTAGCCAGCCATTTGGGTCTGTGGCCCATCTGACGGCTCATATCTTGTGATCAGGAATTTGACGAAATCCCATGTCACACGGCGTCCAATCGCTTCTTCAACGGCCTTTACCGTTTCTGACGCAAGTTTCAGGAATTGGCTCATGGAAGCGATATCTAGCATGCCTGGCACGACCGTCACCAGGAGCCCTGTAGAGGCCGCCAATGCCGTGAGAGTCAGAAAGCCGAGTTGAGGAGGGCAGTCGATCAGTACGATGTCGTAATTTGCCTCTACCTCCTCGAGTGCCAAGGCGAGGCGCTCCGCAAAAATGGGCTGCATCCGACGGCCGAGCGCGTTTGCTGTCTCGGTTTCGTACTCCGAGAGCATCAAGCCGGCCGGAACCATGTCGAGCTTGTGAAAGTAGGTCTTTTGGATCACGTCAGAGAGCGGAACCTGATCCTCATATCTCAGAGCATCATAGATTGTTCCGCCTTCGGCGAACTCGAGTTCGGGCCGAAAGCCGAAAAATGTGGTCAAACTTGCTTGCGGATCGAGATCCAAGACCAAAACACGGTAGCCGCGCAAGGCGTACCGCTGTGCAAGATGTATCGTCGCTGTTGTTTTTGACGAACCACCTTTGAAATTGACGACAGATAGCACCTGAAGTCGGTCGCCATCGCGTCGACCTGGCCGATAAGATTCGGCATTCTTTCCCGTGCGCTCCAAGATATTGCGCAATTCGTCCACTTCTTGGGCTGTGTAGAACCGGTGCCCGCGGTTATCAGTATGCACTTCCGGGAAGCTACCGTCCTTGTGCCGGTTGCGCAGGTTAGACGTGCTTACGCGCAGGAGACCGGCGACTTCGGTCGAGCTGAAACGCCGCAAGGCTTTACGCTCTTCGGGTTCGAAGGCGATCTTCATCTGCCGATCCAAGGACTCGGCCAGATTGTCGGCAAACGTGCCGATGTCAGAAGAGCCTATGCCTTGCGCATATCCAACGTTACGATCATCCATATCCTGCCGCCCGCTCTTGGCCTCTGTTAAGGCTCTTGATCATTTTGACGACGCACAACGTGTCTGACGCAATTTGCCGTCAGAATGGGAATGCCACGATCCAGCGAGTCCGGCAAGAAGAATCTAGATGTAGTGCAAAAGTTATCCACAGCACCAATTTCAATCAAGCTGTCGGATCTTGGTTAAGATATTGAAATTGATAATGAAAAACTCGATCTAATGGAGTGCCTCTTCGAAAAAAGGGAACGTTACCCGCCGAGAAACAGACTAGGCATTATTGATTGATGGTACCGCTGAATCAGTACGAACCGAATGATTCTTCAATTTTTTTGGACGACAACAGGTTCCGTTGCGATGGCGCATCGGCGCATTTCCGTCGCCGCACCTGCAGGGCGATGGCTTTGCTTGTGGAGCGAGATGGATGTACACTGAACGTTGTTTTATCCATGCCTTGAGAGGACAAGATGCAAGTCGTTAAATGGGGGAGTTATCTAGCTGTCCGTTTGCCCGCCGAACTTGTGCTTGAACTCGGCTTGAAGGAAGGTGATGAGATCGACCTCGTCAAAGACGATGGTCCTGTGCGTGTTCGGCGTAAGCCTCGCGTGGATGAAATCCTCAAAGCACTGAAGCGGTTTCGGGGCAAGCTGCCCAAGGAGACGCGTATGTGTCGCGACGCGGTGCATGAACGCTGAGTTCGCAGATGCGAATGCCGTTTTCTACCTAATTGCAGACGATCCAAAGGCGGATCGGGCCGAGGAGATACAAGGGTAGGGGTCCCGGACCAGTGTCCAGGTGCTGAACGCAGGGGTAGTTAAGTGTCGGAAGAGTGCAGGGTTCAGCCGGGAGGACACCGCATCCTTTCTTCTGGCACGTCATGACATGGCTATTTTCCGAAAGACCAAGCCACTCGACGCTCTCGAGCTGCGATCTACACTTGCCTCAAGCATCTGGTCGGAACGCTGTCAGTTGGGCAATATCCAAGAGTGGCACAAATTGGGTTGCGCTAACCGCGGTTCGTGTGCCATTGACTTATACGTCAGCGAAGCATAAATGGTAACTTAGAATGACACGATTGCAGACGGTGGTGGAACTGCCTGAATTCCAAAGGCGCGCCAAAGCAATCATGTTGGAGCAAGAGCGCGAGGCTGCAATCAACTACATTGCCGGCAATCCTGATGATGGGGTTTCTCTCGGCGGTGGGCTTCGCAAGATTCGCATCCCAAGAGTTGGGGGCGGCAAGAGCGGCGGTTTCAGGACGTTGTATGTATTTGGCGGGAACCATATGCCGATCTTTTTGATCACGGTCTTTGCCAAGAACGAAAAGGCCAACCTGTCCAAGGCTGAACAAGCCGCGGCAGTCGAAATGAGCAAAGCGCTTGTCGCAAGGTATGGAGACGCAACATGACTGCATATGAATCGGTGTCGAAAGGCCTGGAAGAGGCCTTGGCATTCGCAGATGGAAACATGACGGCCGCCAAGGTCCATGAGGTACCCGTTGTCGATGTCGATGTGGCCGAAGTTCGCCAAAAAACTGGTCTCTCACAGGCTGAATTCGCCCGAAGCATAGGAGTAGCAAAGGGCACGCTCTTGAACTGGGAACATGGGCGTCGACACCCGACGGGCCCTGCTCAAGTCCTGCTGGCCTTGATCGCAAAGAAGCCTTCGGTCGTGCAGGATCTGCTGCGAGGCGCTTGATCTGTGGTGCAAGGTGATATCCCTTTGACGCTCCTTTCGAAGATACGGTCAATGAAGCCTGCAGATTGCTGAGCTCGCGAACGGGGTGAGCGATATCTCATTGGCTATGGGATAACGTTGCTCTCTAAACTACTCCAACAATCCTAGCTTTTCCGCACGTTCCAGCAGCATCCTCACGGAAGAAGGCTGCCAGCTGGTCCGTCCACGAGGCGTGCGCTCACGCATGGATTCCAGCCGCTCGCAGATCGCCTGCAGCGTTATGTCAGGATCGGCACCCTTGATCGCAGCTATAATCGCCGGCACGCGGTCGTCAGTATCCCGGCGTCTGGCGCGGGCCAGCACTTCAGCGGGCAGGAACCCGTCGCGGACATAGGCTTTCACAGCACGGAGTAGGCGGCTTTGGGTCCAGTGCCGGTCGTGGGGCAGGGGGCCATTGATAATCCGCAGCACGTCTTCCCAGGCCATATCTGGCCGCAGGCGGCGGACATGCGGCACCCAATCCTGCGCGGTTTCGTTGAGGCGCTCCATGTAGCCGTCCTGTCGTGCCAGCCGCACCTTGCGCAGCGCGGCGGGGTCTTTGGTGCGAAGCCCAGGATTGCCACCAACGCGCCCTTTGGCGCGCGCAGAGGCAAGCCCGGCCTTTGTGCGCTCGCGGATCAGAGCGCGTTCGAACTCGGCCGCGGCGCCCAGAACCTGCAGCGTGAACTTGCCCTGTGGTGAGGATGTGTCGATCGGGTCTTGGAGCGAGCGGAAGAAAGCCCCCTTGGCCTCCAGCCGTTCGATCACCTCCAACAAGTGCGACAGAGACCGCGCAAGCCGGTCGATCCGCACAACGACCAGCGTATCGCCGCTCTGGACGCGTTCGAGCAAACGCGCGAGTACAGGACGCGCGCGATTGCCGCCTGAGGCGTGCTCTTCAAAGATCTCGGCACAGCCCGCAGATTGCAACGCCTCAGACTGGGGCAGGGGGGTCTGATCCTCCGTGGAAACGCGGGCATAGCCTATCAGGGGCATGAAAACGGGGCCGATTGCAATTTCATATGCCGTTACTAAACGACCGGTTGTAAACGAATGCAATGGCGCTCTCCTTGGTGCGGCTCATCAAAAAGCCCTTGGTTTTCATTCGCTGAGCGTGATCCGAGAGTTCTCGCAGACCATCGCGCGCGCGTGCTATATAAGGTGTGCAGGTGCACTCTGACAAAACACTTGGGTAAAATGCAAAAGTGTCGTATTTTGCATATATGAAGCCTCAAGTATCTACGCAGTATGATATATTTGACGATCCTCTAGTGGAAGCGGAGGGACTTGAAGAGACGTCTGAGGGCGACCTGTGGTTCCTGCCCGGTCCAATGGAAGTGGAGCCGGATTATCTGCCGCCTGGACCGAGGGCAGAGCTGCGTGAAACCGCAGTCCTCGACTATTGGCGTAAAGCAGAGTCGGGCAATGCCGCCCGTCTCGCCCGTGTGGCTGGTCGGGTCGGTGCGCTGGACGATCGGCTGAAGCGCGGCCCGGAAGGATGGCAGCACAGACTGGCGCTGATTGAGGCGGCAGACCTCAGCTGGTTTGTGGGCGATCGAATCGGCTCGGATCGGCTAGCACTCTGGATATCCATGCGCTTGTCCGGGGTGCAGGACGACGCCGCCGCGCTCGCACGTATCGGATGGGCAGTGCGGCGTCTTACTGGCGGTCCCGGCCCAGAGGTGGATCTATCCGCTTTCCTCGATCGCCGCGACCCTGAAAACATGGCGGATGAAGCCGAGCCCTTTGCGGATCGCGCGGGCGGTTGGCTTGACCTGATAGCGCAAGCCGCCGACCTGCACCCGATCACACGCGCCTGCATGGGGTTCCACCTTTGGACGCTCGCGGGTCTTGGGCAGCACGGCGACCGGATGGAAGCGGCGGTTACGGCAGCGCGGATCGTAGCCAGCGAGGGGAGAGGAGCTGTCTTCGCGCCTTTGGCAATGGGCGGGGCAGGGGGACTGCGCGCTGCTGGCCCACCGGCGGACCGCCTGGCGCATTGGCTGGAAGGGATGGAGACGGCATGTCTGACCGCCGTGCGGCATCTCGATGATATCGAGACATGGTCGGCACGGGCAAAAACCGTGATGTCGCCGCTCTCGGGCAAGACGCCACCGGCCTTGCGCGCTGTGCTGACCGAATGGCCACTCGTCTCCGCCCCGATGGCCGAGGCTCTGACCGGCGCCAGTCGCGCAGCCGTCCAGCGCAACCTCGGCTGGATGGAAACGCGAGGCCTTATCCGCGAGGTGACCGGGCAGGGGCGGTATCGGATGTGGCGCGCCACCAACTGAAGACCTCAGGGAAACCCGCGGTCGATGAAGCGTATGAGCGCCGAGGTGATAAGGCGCCGATGTTGAGGTTTTTAACTGTGGCGGCGAGATTCTGTCGCGATGGCATAGGTAAGGGTAACATTAACGATGACTTCCGCGAGTTATGCCCGAAAGTTGGTGATGGGCTGAATTAGGCGGCATATCATGGCGGTGTTGAAGACGCCGTCAGTTCTCAGAGAGAAAAGGATATGCCACCATGGCCAAATCTACTGTTTTAGCATTCGAACTGCCATCGGAATTTTCGCACGATCCGCTGACCGAGATGATCCAGAAGGGGGCGCAAGAGCTGTTGCGCACCGCCGTTCTGGCCGAGGTGTCGGCGTTCATCGCCGAGCATGCGCATTTTCTGGACGAAGACGGGCGCCAGCGCCTTGTGCGCCACGGGTTTCTGCCCGAGCGCGAGGTGATGACCGGGATCGGGACGGTTCCTGTGCAAGTGCCGCGCGTGCGCGATCGGGGTGCCAATGCGGATGGCAGCAAGATCAGGTTCCGGTCGGCGCTGGTGCCGCCATATCTGCGCAAGGCGAAATCGGTCGAGGAACTGCTGCCCTGGCTTTACCTGAAGGGGATCTCCACGGGGGATTTCAGCGAGGCGCTGGCCGCCCTTCTGGGACCGGATGCCGAGGGCCTGTCGTCCTCGACGATCACGCGGCTGAAGGCAGCTTGGTGGAGCGAATACGAGGCCTGGCGCAAACGCGATCTGAAGGGCAAGCGCTATGTCTACATCTGGGCCGACGGGGTCTACTTCACGCCGCGCCTGGACGGCGATCGCCAATGCATGCTGGTGATTATCGGTGCTGATGAATATGGCGAGAAGGATGTGCTGGGGATCATGGACGGGTTCCGGGAGAACGCCGACAGCTGGCGCGACCTGCTGCGCGGGCTGAAAAAGCGCGGCCTCACGGTGCCGCCGAAGCTCGCCACCGGCGACGGTGCGCTCGGGTTCTGGACGGCCTTGCGGGATGTCTTCCCCGGGACGCGTGAGCAACGATGCTGGGTTCACAAGACCGCCAACGTGACCGGCGCGATGCCCAAGTCCCTGCGCGAGAAGGCCAAGGCCGATCTGCAGGACATCTGGATGGCCGAGACGAAGAAAGAGGCCAATGCGGCCTTCGATCTCTTCGTCGAAACCTACGGCGTGAAATACGAGCGCGCCGTCGCCAAGCTGGTCAAGGACCGCGACGAGCTGCTGGCTTTCTACGACTTCCCGGCCGAGCATTGGAAGCATATCAGGACCACGAACCCGATCGAGAGCGTCTTTGCCACGGTCCGGAACCGGACCCGGAAAACAAAGGGCTGCCTGAATCGCAAGACCGCGCTGGCTATGGTCTTCAGGCTGATGATGTCAGCCCAGAAAAAGTGGCGGAAGATCTCCGGGCCAAACCGTCTGCCCGAGGTCATTCAGGGGGTTGAGTTCAAGGACGGGATCAAGCAACTTCAAACCGCCGCCTGAAGATGCTCGTCACCAACTTTTGGGCATAGCTCACTTCCGCTTCTGTAAGCCACTCTTCCAGAAGCCGTTGCGGGCGGCCTTTCAACGTGATGGCCGAAACGCATTCTTTGAAGATCTTTGGGTCGTGGTGGTCACAGTATTTCATGCCGTTCGTCTCCTTGCAGTTTGTCGCAGTCACTATCGTGCCTCATCTGCTCAACCAGAAGGTAGTATGGCTTTTCCACAGTAGCAGCGCACCATCCGGACATGTGGCTGACCCTAGCGCTCGGTGCGTGCTGCTAACCGTTCCTTTCGCAGCTTTGCTTTTGCCAATGGGTAAAACAAGGGGCGTGGCGGGATCAGGTTAGGCCTTTTCAACGCCGAAACGTCGTCCAACAATGGCGAGGCGACGCCTAGCGCCAGCTCGCTGACCAGTCGGCCCATTATGGTGCCGCGCGAAACGCCTGACGCATTGTAGCCACCGCACAGAAATAGCCCCGGTGCAAATTCTTCAAACACGGGTTTGGAATTGCGGCTAAGGCAGATTGTGCCAGACCAGGAATACGCGATGTCGCTTTCGCTAAGAAACTGGAATCGTTTGCTCAGTCCATCTGCATGCAACTTGCGCCGTTCTGCAAGACAAGCCGACGAAATACCTGACGGTCGATACTCGCCAGTATTGCGGATCAGAACGCGCCGGTCTTTCGTCAGCCGCATTGTCGCGCCGAGACTGCGAGGTGACAGGGCGCCCCACGATGCTGCGTGGTTGATTTCGGCCTCCTCCCGTTCAGTAAGGGGGCGGGTCAGGCTGGCCGTCAACGCCAGCGGAAAGACTCGCATAGATTTAAAGCCAAGCCGCGGGAAAAACGCATTTACCGCGACAATCACCTGTTCTGCCTGAACCGAGCCGTTCGGTAGCGATAGTGTCCATCCCTTACCCGCCCGCTCAATGCGCAGGACGGGAGAGTTCTCATAGCATTCGACATTGGGCGGCAGGCTTTCCAATAGGCCTTTGACCAGCATGGCTGGTTGCAGCAATGCGCCGCCTCGCGATTCCACACCCAGCTTATAAAAGCATGTTCCAAGACGATCCCACAAAGCGTCCGCATCTAAAAGTTTCGCGTCTACACCCAGCTTTTGGAAACTTGCGAAGTGATGTTTTAGCATATCTAAATTCTTGGGGTCATGGGCCGCATGGATCGAGCCGGTATCCTCCCACTGGCAAGAGATATCGTGCGCGGCAATCAAACGGCGCAGTTCCGCAATGCCCGCGTGGTCCAACCTGTTCATTGTGCTGTAACTGGCAAAGCCCTGCTGCGTGTGCAGTTGCGAATGTCCGGGACTTTCATTGGCAACAGCGAATCCAGAATTGCGCGCGCTTGCCCCTTGCCCTGCTCGCTTTGCGTCGATCAGCAAAATACGCGCATCAGGCCTAAGCTCGCCATAGCGGCGCGCCGCTGCCAAGCCGGTGAGGCCAGCGCCGACAATGACAACATCAGCACCCTGACGGTCGCGTAATTCTGGAAACACTCGGGTTTCACCAGCAAGTGCCGACCAGCCACAACAATCCGCAGTCATGAATTCTTCCCCGTTCCATTTTCTTGCAGCTTTGCCGCCTTAAAAGGCGGTCAGAATAACCCAGATACGTATGCGCAGGGATGATTTCGGGTAAACGACAGCCAGATAGCTGGCAATGGCAAGGTGTCATTGACGGCGCAAGCATGTAGAATCAAGGCCATCAGCCGACGATGACCGCAAATATCTAGGCGCTCACCAGCTGAGCGGGGTAAATGAGTACCATTGAAGGATGCGCAATTCGCATGACCAATATCCTGCGAGGCGGCCGTATCGTGGCTTTTCAGCCAAAGCTCCCTTGCCTCTATGGCGGGCGAAATCTACTGCTGTGGAATAGATCCCCCAAATTGCAAGGTCGATTGCAGCGCAGATGCCTACCCATTCCCCCTCCAACGTCACGGGATACGCTGCTGCTTGGAGCGTTGTTTTCATTTGGTCATTTTGGCTGATAGTCAGCCGTGTTGCCCATGACAGCGGTCTGACGATCTATGATCTGGCCGCATTTCGGTATGGCCTGGCGTCACTGGTAGCCGTGCCGCTCTGCCTCTATTACAAGCCCTGGCGGGGCCTTCGGCTGTTCCAGATTGCTGCGCTTTCGTTCATTTTGGGTCCGGTCTACATTCTTATAGTATTCTCCGGCTTTCTCTATGCGCCTGCCGCCCATGGTGGGATTTTCATGAACGGGATGCTGCCTCTTATAGGCATCTTTCTGGCAATATTGCTGTTGCGCGCGCTGCCAAGTTATAAACAAGTTTTTGGTGCTGTGCTGATCCTCATTTCCGCTGTCGTGCTAGCCTTTGACGCAAGCGGAACCAGTGGCGAGGATGCGTGGATTGGTGACCTGCTGTTTCTGATTGGCGCGCTGTTTTTCTCTTCCTATATTGTCCTCTCAGAGCGATGGCAACTTGGTGCGATGCAGATCATCTTTTGCGGGACTGTCGTCAATGCGTTGCTGTATTTACCAGTCTGGGCACTTTGGCTGCCAACCGGCCTTGGAGATGCACCCTTGGGACCACTCGTGCTGCAGGCAATCTACCAAGGCTTTGTGCCTAACCTAATTGGCCTACTCTTCATCGCCCATGCTTCACGGAGAATCGGGAATGGTGATACGTCTTTCATCCTGGCCGCGGTGCCGGGCGGAGGCGCTATTCTGGGGGCGCTGATTTTGGGGGAAAGCCTGAGCATAATCAGCATACTGGCGCTTGTTATGTTGACGATCGGATTGATGATAAGCGTCCGCCGAAGGAAACTGCTGTAAGAATCCACTATATTCGACGGGTCTCGGCCAGATTGACGCCGGTGTTGCCCGGTTTCTTGCCGACGGAGCCTAAGATGGAGAGCCCACCAGCAACCTGCTCGTGGAGCGTTTTGGCGCGATCGTAGAGATCATCATCCCTCCGCCGAAGAACGCTGTTCCAGGCCCTGACGCAGCTCATGCGCCCAGGTCAGCTGTGCATGGCTGACGCGCGATGAGGCGTAGGCCATCCGCTCAACCCCGAGATTGGTCGCCCCGGCCAGGATGGTGGCTAACACAGCGTCAGCCTTATCGTGATGTTTGCCAGAGTCGATCAGGAGCATGAAGCACGGAGACGCCAGTCGCGATTGTGGTCGGGCGCATTCGTTGCCTCTTGGGATTGGCGCCAGCGAGATCAGCAGACGGAAATCCTAGGCGCGTCACACACAAATTGTTAGCAACGGCGGCTTAAAACACCGCCGTTACAAATTTATGCCGCGATGGTTTCCAGCATCTTCGTCATACACAACGCTGCCTCACCGGCTTCATGTCCTTTCAGAGCAAACGCTCTCGGAAAATTCTCAAATGGTGCTCAGTTTCGTGGAAATTATGCGGACTCAGTGAGATTGAAGTGGTCCGGCAAAACTGGACAGCGTGCTAAGATGTATCCAACAAGGACGACAGGATACGCAAATGACCAAGAGACGCAGTTTTTCAGATAAGTTTAAGGCTACGGTGGCGCTTGAGGCGCTTCGTGGAGACCGGACAGCGCAAGAGATTGCGGCCAAGCACAAAGTCCACCCGACGCAGGTGACGACTTGGAAACGGCAGGCGATAGAGGGTCTGACGGGTGTGTTTTCCGACAAGGTCAGAAAAGCGGAAGACAGCGAGGCCGAGGTCAAAGAACTTCATGCGAAGATCGGAAAGCTGGCGGTCGAAAACGATTTTTTGTCACAAGGGCTGAAGCGATGAGCCCGAGTGAACGCAAGGCTATGATCCATCGGGATCATACGGCCTGAGCCAAGCCACGAATTCGGCGCGCCTACCTGCCGCCCGTTACAGCGAAAACTTACAGGTGGCGTGCCGCCTCTCGTGCGGTCATTCCTTCACCGATCAATCGTGCAAAACGCTTCGACAGTTCACTTGGCAACGGTGCTGGCATGACATGACCATCGCAAACAGGGTGAATCTTAAATCAGCAGGTAAGAGAATCCTCCCTATTCAAACTTTCCTCGAAGCGCTTTAGCGCATTGATCACGGTCGCCTAAATGTGTTCTATCTCAGGCGAATTGCTGTGACCTCATTAAGATTTGCACCAGGAAGCTCCCGATACGACAGTCCTGACCCGAGTTTTTGAGCGTCAATACTTCGCGTCCTCATCAATCCGGGGCAAGAACCAAGTCAGCAATCCCGCAAGCGGCAGGAAAGAGCAGATCCGATACACCGTCTCGACGCCGTAACTGTCCGCCAGCACCCCAAGAAACCCGGCTGAAATGCCTGCAAGGCCAAAGTTCAGACCATAGAACAACCCACCGATCAGCCCGATCCGGTTGGGCAGCAGGTCCATGGCGTAGATCAGGATAGAGGCGAAGGCGCTTGCCATGACAATATTGATCATCACCGTCAGCACCCCGGTCCAGAACAGATCGGCGTAAGGCAGGATGAGCGTCAGCGGCAGTGGCCCCAGCACCGATATCCAGATGATCCGGTAACGACCGATCCGGTCGCCCACAATCCCCCCGATCAGCACACCCGCCGCGGCCGCCAGCAAAAAAACAAACAGCATCATCTGCGATGCGGGGATGGACAGGCCAAAACGATCCATCAGATAAAAGGTATAGAAGGAGCGAAAGCTTTCGCCGTAGGTGTTTTTGGTGAACATCAGAAAGATCAGCACGACAAGACCAACACCGATGGTCAGCGGTGCGTGGCCCGCCGTCTCACCTGCCTTTTTACCTCGCGCCCGCAACGCTGCGAATTCAACACTTAGCTGTCGTTGTTTGCTGCCGATCCATGTCAGCAGCACCATCGCGGCCAGAGCAGTCAGCGCGAACCACGCAAGGCTGGGCTGCCCCCAGGGCACGATAATCAGCGCGGCAAATACCGGGCCCAGCGCCCCGCCTGCCTGCCCGCCGACTTGAAATATTCCCTGCGCAAGCCCTTGTCGGCCCCCAGCGGCATAGCGCGCCATGCGCGTTGCCTCGGGGTGAAATATAGACGAGCCGATGCCGATCAACGCCACCGATAGCAAAATAATCGGATAACTCTGGGCGAAAGCGAGACTGACCAGCCCCGAAAGCGTGAACATCATCCCCACGACCGGCGAATACGGCGCGGGGTGCCGGTCCGTTACCATGCCGATCACCGGTTGGAGCATGGCCCCGGCAACCTGGAATGTCAGGGTGATCATACCGATCTGAACGAAATCCAGCGCATAGGCCTGCTTGAGGATCGGATAAGCTGCGGGGATCAGAGATTGCATCATGTCGTTCAGCAGGTGTGTCAAACCAAGCACCACCAGCACAGTCAAATGAGTCCCTGAGCGGGTTGCAGTCGTCATGTCGTCGTCTTTCACTTTCGGCCCATCAGGTACCAATATAGGCAATTGCCCACAATCTGGCGGTCACCGCAAGGAACCAGATATCGGCGTTGTCGCCACGCGCCAGCATCAACCCTGTCGTGGCGCGACAATCCGGCTGTCCGAGCGTCCATGTTGGCACGCTTAATTGTCCAAGTATCATCAGGCCGCGTCTTGCGATTGTGTCGTGAAGGTGGTGGAAATTTGAAGGTGGCGTACTGTCTGGCTCCACAGGGCCTTGGGCTATCGCCCACCGGCGTCGGAAAGCCTGAGGCAAATAGACCAGAGGCCAACCGTGCATTGATATTCAAACTGTACCACCCGGTGGGGGCATTCCGTGAACACCTAGGGGCTATTCAGGACTACTATTTTCATTGTGAACAAAATGAGTCGCATTATACGGTGTTTGCCGAAGAAAATAAGCGCGGGCGGCGTCTGTAAGGCCAAACCTCTCAACATATTCCATTAAGATTTTCCAGATTTGTGAGTTATCATCCGGCTCATACTGCATCGATCGAGACCTCCTAATCACTAATGATTCATTGTCGCATGCCAAGTATTAAGATTTTACTAACGCAAGATTGCGAGGCTTGTATGGCCTTTAAACATAATAGAAACAAAGCCGGCTTTGGTCGGTAATAGCCGACGCCAAAAAATTCCATTTTCTGACAAATGCTAACGTCCTGTTCTGCGAAGTTGTAAAATTTGCATACCAATTGCCATTGCTGGCCCGATACCCAATGCGAAGAAGACCGTGCCCAAACCTAGCGTGCCGCCCAACGTCCAACCGACCGCGACAACCGTCAACTCAAGAAACATCCGCACAAGCGCGATGGGTTGATGTGTAATAGCCTGAAGCCAAAAGCCGTTCCAGATGGAGCGCGAACAATTCACAGCGCATAGCAACTCTCGGCTTTTCCGCAGCTATTCGCCTCGACGAACTTTCGTGAAATGGCAAAGAGGCTTGCCAACGGTCTTGGATACAAGAGGCGTGGCAAGCCCTACAGCTGTCTTACCAGGAGGTGATGACGGCACCGCTATAGGCGTCCTCGATAAACGCTTTGATTTCATCTGAATGATACGCCTCAACCAGGGTTTTGACCCATGGCAGATTTTCGTCACCGCTGCGCACGACAAGGACGTTCACATAGGGGCTGTCGGCTTTTTCCATTGCAATGGCATCGTCCTTGGGGCTCAGGCCCGAGGCGATCGCATAATTGGTGTTGATGATTGCGACGTCCGCATCCGCCAAGGTGCGCGGCAACTGCGCGGCATCGAGTTCGAGGAAATTCAAGCTCTTGGGATTGTCCGCAATGTCGAGCGGGCTGGGCACGAGGCCGGTGCCCTCGGTCAATGTCAGCAGGCCGAGATCCTGCAGCAGCAACAGCGCGCGGCCTCCATTGGTCGGATCGTTCGGAATGGCCACTTTCGCGCCATCTTCGAGGGCGGAAATATCGGCGATCTTGTCGGAATATATGCCCATGGGCGTGGTGATCGTATTGCCGATAACGGTCAGATCGAACCCGCGATCCTTCATCTGGTTGTCCAGATACGGGACGTGCTGGAACGAATTGGCTTGGATATCGCCATCCGCCAGTGCGGTGTTCGGAATGACATAGTCGGAGAATTCCACAACGTCGATCTCGAGCCCCATAGGTGCGGCGATCTTGGCCACTTCGTCCATGATTTCGGCGTGCTCGCCGGGGGAGACGCCGACCTTGATCTGCTCGGCCACAAGGGCGGATGCGGCAAGCGCAAGAATGGAAGTCAGAGTGGTAAGACGCAGCATGATGTTGCTCCTGATTGATGAAAACGGAATGGGCCAGGTTTATTGGCCCCGGCCCTTGGCGGGACGTTTATCGACCCTGGCGGCAATCCATTCGCCGATGGATTGCACAAGCTGGACCAGGACGACAAGGATGACAACGACCACGGCCATCACATCGGGCATAAACCGTTGATATCCATAACGGATGCCCAAATCGCCAAGCCCCTCGCCACCGACCGCACCGACCATTGCCGAATATCCGATCAGGCTGACAACGGCCAGCGTGAGGCCAAGGGTGATGGAGGGCAGCGCCTCGGGGATCAGCACCTTGCGGATGATCTGCAACGGCGTGGCCCCCATGGCGCGCGCCGCCTCGATCAGCCCGCTGTCGACCTCGCGGATGGCGTTTTCGATCAGGCGCGCGATGAAGGGAATGGCGGCGATGGTCAGCGGCACGATCGCCGCCGTGGTGCCGATGGAAGTGCCCGCAATCATGCGCGTGAACGGAATGATCGCCACCACGAGGATGATGAAGGGAACCGAGCGCGTCGCATTGACGACAAGCCCCAGTACCTTGTTGACCAAAGGGGCCGACAGCAGCTCTCCGCGTTGCGATGTTGCCAGAAACACGCCCAGCGGCAGGCCGAAGACGCATCCCAAGACAGCCGAGGCCGCGACCATGTAAAGCGTTTGCCACGTTGCATCGACCAGCAGGGCGATCAGATTAGCCGACATATCCCAGCACCTCCGTCAAAAGCCCGTGCCGCTCCATATAGGCGCGCGCCTCCTGCCCCTTATCCGCGTCGAAAGAGATCAGTAAATTGCCGAAAGGCTGCGTGCCGATCTCCTCGACCGCCCCGGCAAGAATATTGACGGCGATGCCCAGATCGCGGGTCAGACGCGCAAGCATCGGGTCGGTTGCATGTTTACCGGCAAAGGTCACGCGGACAACCTCTTCGCACGGCCCCGCCGGGCGGGTATCGTGCAACCGACCCTTGATAAAGGCCGGAAGGGTGACACCCGTCACACCAGACAGAAACGAACGCGTGGTCGGATGCTTCGGCGCGGTAAACACATCATAGGTTTTGCCCGCCTCGACGATCTTGCCGTCTTCGATCACGGCCACGTGGCTCGCGATATCGCGCACCACGGCCATTTCGTGGGTAATCAGCAGGATCGTCAGTCCCAACTCTCGATTGATGTCCTTCAACAGCTCAAGCACGGTCTGTGTCGTTTCGGGGTCAAGGGCCGACGTCGCCTCATCCGACAGCAACACCTTTGGTTCGGTCGCCAAAGCACGCGCAATACCGACACGCTGTTTCTGACCGCCCGACAGCTCTGCCGGATAACGGTCGCGCTGCGCATCAAGTCCGACGCGGTGGATCAAATCCGCCACACGTGTTTTGATCGTTGCGCGAGGCACGCCTGCGACCTCCAGCGGCAGGGCGATATTGCCCGCCACCGTCCGGGAGGCCAGAAGGTTGAAATGCTGGAAGATCATACCGACATCCCGCCGGATCTCCCGCAACGCGGCCCCCTGCGCCGCGCCGACATCCTGCCCGCTAACCAGAACCTGGCCCGCCGTCGGCCGCTCCAGACCGTTTACCATGCGCAGCATGGTGGATTTGCCTGCCCCAGAACGGCCGATGATGCCGGTAATCGCGCCCGCCTCAACGGTCAGCGAGGCGTCCTCAACGGCCGACACCACGCCCCCGCCCGGTTTGGCAAATGCCTTCGTCACCGCCTGAAAAACGATAGAGGCACCTTGGATTTTTCTATCTGGCATCAGATCAGCGTCCGGCTTGCAAGGGTATTCACGGCGGATAAACAAGGTCCGGCTGGAATGTTCAAGGGCCGTTTGCGGCGATGGCACCGCTGGTAAGTCCAACGATTATGTGACCTTGACATCTTTTGGAACGGGCTTGCGGATCGACCCCTTCCGGGGGGGCCACAGTTTGTCTGACGCTCGCTGCGCCAGAGAAATATTCTTTTGAGATAAAAGCGGGGGCAGTGTCCCAACGGTTGGTGTAAGAGGCCGCGCGCGGAGCCCCCGGCGTAGCGCAGCGCGCGGCCGGTGGTGACTGTGGCGGCCACCGT